>JAAXXA010000205.1 GCA_013334735.1 Bacteroidota bacterium | reverse complement strand
GTTGTACCCAAGTAACATAATCGTTTAGCGAATGAATAGTATCAATAAATTTAATAATTTGTTGCAAATTACTTAAATAAACAGTGTTCTGATATTTTTTATTTTCTGATAATTGTCGAAAAGCGATTAGAAATAATGCGATCGAAGATATAATAAGTATCAATATCATAGTTGCTTTATATATATATAAATATTTATTATGTTGTATTGCGATTATAATTATTAGCTGCTCGTTAACGTTGAGTGTATGATTTCGTAAGGGATTGCGGGCTTCAAACCTATCAAGTTACCACCCAAGTTTGATTCGGGTGATACCATTCGAAAACCTATGAAACCCTTATGAATTATACACATTGTTGGCAGCTGGTGTTTTATTTTGCTACTATCACTTCTACATTAAAGTTATGTTCTCCCTTGGTTCTTTCGCCATTTAAGTCGTTGAAATTTGAAATATCGCGGGTCTTTTTAAGCGGGTCATAGACAAAACAAAACAGTTTTCTCAGCCATTTACATTCGTGGTACGATTCAAAATCTACCTTTAGCTGTTCAATAAAATGGGTTTCGTTTGAATCTTTTTCCTTAATCATTTTTACTTCAACTAAAATACTCTCTTCTCTTATTATTAAATCTATTTTTGTTGTCTTTGCTCCGACTTTTGAGATAGCGTCTTCATCTCTAAGATTTGGAAATACTGATTTTAGTATCACATATAAAATATCTTGCACGTCATATTCATCTTCAATTTTAAATTCAGGGTGGTCTTTCCTACGGTCTTTAATTATTTTCTGAATTGCATTACTGAAATTATTTAAAATATCCCGAACCACTTCGTCCGCAGATTTATTGACAAATCTTATTTTGAGTAATGTATTTTCAATATCTTCCAAAAGTATTTGCAATTGAACATCAATATCGGATTCTGACATAATACTTTGTAATGCATTATTCAATTCCGTTTCATTTATTGTATTCGTATCATAGACAGATTTTATTAAGATGGCCAATGGTTGATTGTCCAATTCTGAAATCTCTTTTGATAATTGAGTTTTAAGCGAGGGTTCTATTTTAGTCAGAAAGTACTTTTGTTTTAAATCACTTTGCTGATATTTTTCCTTGAGTTGTTGGTTCAATTCGATTTTGGCAGATAAATAAAGTCCTGCAAATTTGTATACATTAGAAGTTGCACTAAGCCCTTTTATCGGAGCTTTTGAAACAATTGAAACAACTTTAGAGACTTCTACGGATTCTTTTTTGTAACCAATAAGTGCAAATTCTTCATCAGGACTTAAATCAAAAGAATGGTTTATTAATTCCTCAAAAGATTGAGCATACAAATAAGCAGCTAATTCTATATTCTTGTATTGAATTAGTTTTGCCTTATTATGCTTTAATATCTCTCTTAAATAAACCATAGTTTCTCGCTTACTGCTTTTAATCTTTCATAATCCCAACCTTCAACTTTTTTAAGTTCCTCTGTCATTCTTGCCATTAAGGACGGATACATAATAGTTACAGTTCTTTTTGAAGGCATATAACTTCTATGTGATAAATGAGAGAACCAATAAATCTGTTTTGCAATGTAGAACAAACTGGTAAACGTAGAGCGTTTGTCTAAATCAATTTTCAAAGGCAAATCACTTTTGCTTACAAAATGAAGTAACGCAGTATGTTTGCTTAGTTGAATGTAAGTTCCTTGATTGATGTCGTTGTTTCCATCGTTGAAATACAGTCGAAAATTATGCCCATAAGCTAAATGAACTAAGGCAAATTCAAAGTTGTAGTTCGCCAATCTTTCTTTTAAGCCATTAATAGCTTTGATTTCATATTCTTCGCTGGCAGACTTGAATAAATGGAAAATCAAACGAAATGTTCCTGATTTACTCATTTCCTCAACCAATGGTTTTATTGTTTTAAATAAATGATTTTCTAAATTTTTGGCATAATTGGAAAAAGAAGAAAGGGGAGAACAGTCACCTGTCATATATCTGCCATCATTATGAAAAACCTGTGCTATACCCAAAACAAACTGACCATTTTCGGAGAGTGTAGAGCCTATTCCAATAACTAGTTCGTCTTTCAGTTTGTCTTCTTTTTCAATTGTCCAAGCAGTGCCACCAAGTTTTGCATAAGAGTTAAGAGCAATGTTTGTCATTGTAAAGGCATTCAAATTTTGCCTTATTGTTTCAATTTGAATATCTTGAGTTGGAATACCATTACCAATGAATTTTGCTTTACAAACATAATAGGGCGAATTACTTGGGCTAAGTTTTTCTTGTGCCTCATTAACAATTATATAGATTAAATAACACTTAAGCAATATTTCATCATATAGTACATCTTTGTAGCTTTCTAAATCTTTGTTGTTAATTGATTTGAAATGAAAGTTTAAAGACTTGAAATGAAAAACTTCTTTCAATTTAGCTTCCGTTTTCTTTATAAAACCTTCTGTTTCCCCTTGATATTCAGATGGACAAATAATGCCAATATTGATTTGTTTGTTCTGATAAAGTTCTAATGAATAAGGCTGATAAGCTTTAACCATTTGGTCATAATATCTTAAACCTTGCGTATTTTTGCGGTTGCTGTAAAAAAATCGCTGTGGTTTACCAATGATTTCAGATTTTATCAATTCATCTTCTAATGGTAAATATTTTTTAGAAATAGAATTTAAGGTTAATCCAAAAGGCATCTTAATATCGGCTTTGTTTCTATCAAGCCATAAATAAAAGCTATCAATTACTGAAAATACTTTTGCATTCTTATTTTCCTCATTAACAATTTGGTCGTATTTAGCTGTTGCTCCTTTTGTTTCTAAAAATCGCTTTAATGATTGTCTGTTTGCATAAATTCTTTCCTCATCACCTTTCAGTCCTTTGATGTCAATTCCGTATTTCTCAAATTCTGCTTTGCTCCAAGTGAAATTATTTTTAAGCGATGTTGATAAAGAAAAGCCCAATAAAAATTTGTTTTCTTTGAAAAAGAAGCAAGGTGAAAAATGAACAATTCGATTAACAGTTAAACCCTCCACAATTCCATTTAAAACATCCTTAGTGGAAACAATCTCCCAAGCATTAGAATGTTTGTTCTTGAAAACCCTATAACCTTTGGGTTCAATGAAATCAATAATTGACCTTTCAAGTATTTTGGAAAGCACCTTTGCTTTCTCGGTGAAGTCAACATTAATTATAGTGGCATTTTTAGGAAGTTCTGCTATACTTGACTTCTTCCATAACAATATTTTTTCATTATCTCTATAAAATGAAAGATTTGGAAAGCTATCTTTTAAAGCATTAAAAGCTTCTTTTGTAGCATAGTTACTATACTCAACTGAATCAATTGCAGTAACTTTTGTAGGAATAACTACTTGATAAAAATTTAAAAATAGTCCACTCATTTAATTGTCATTATGCTTGTTCAGGTGCGTTCTTTACACTTGCTGCCAACGGCTCATGTATGAGTAGTGCCGAATTTCGAAGCACAAGCCTATCAAAATACAACAAATTTTGATACGTAAGTCAAAGCTCAAATTTACACCGTTGCTCGGCATTACTTATACATATTGTTAGGTTTTCGTGCTTTATAATGCTGGTTTATCTGTCCAATACATCCCAATTGGTGTAAATTTTTGAATTCTTTGAGCAACATTATCAAGATAAGTTGAATATGGACTTTCTAGATAATTTAACTTGCTTTTGTCACATAATACCTCCTCAATTATTGACGAAGTAGCAGGTACAATTTCACCATTTTTTATAGAAGCTAACATGTCATTCTGTCCCTCCTTTAAAAGCATTTCGTACTTAAGTCCTTCAGGCGTTGGTTTATATTTTATATCCACATCAGAATTTACAAGTCGCCTCTTTAAATATAAAACACCATCAAATTTCACAATCTCCGACAAATTAGGATTATTTCTTTTTTCTGGTAATGTATTAATGAATTTAGCTTGTTCTTCAAACCATTTTTTAAATTTTTCCCTTTCTATAGGAATGTGTTTGTTTATTTTAATCCACTCATACAAGTCAGATACATGTCCAAGAATGGATATGCGAACTTCTTTATCCTCAATGTTCCAAGCAAGAGTAAATGAAAAAACTTTCTCATCACCTCTTTGGTTTAATGACTCAAATATCATTTTAAAAGCTTCGATAGTAAGATTGAGATTTTCTTCAGAATTTTCTTCAGTATGAAATATGCAGGGAATATTACAATATAAATCTTCTGGAGCCAAAAGGGTTAAATTTTCAGGAATGAATAAATCGCTATCCAACCTATTCAATGCTTTTTTGATTTCATATGTATCTATCTCGATAGCATCAAAAGATTCTTCCCCTAATGTTAAAGAATCAGTAATCGATATATATCTTTGGTAATCTAATGATTCTGCCTTTTCATGATAAGAGACCATCATTCTTATCCCCATCCCCTTATCAATTGAATAAGGTACTAATTTATCTTTTATTGAAATGAAAGTATCATGTATGACTTGTTTAATTTCAGGTTTTTCTAAACCGAAATACTCGTAAATTAGTGGATTCCCTTGAAGATAGTTTGTCGTTAAACTCTTCCAGTTACTTAGAGGCAACTTTCCATCAACTCGAAATATCTTTTTGTATTCACTTTTACGTCCGAATTCTGTCATTTTAGAATCTATACGTTCAAGCATCGTCTCTGTATCATAAGACCTAATTGCACCGTCAAAATGGTCAAAATACTCTTCATTTTTCTTATAAATTGAATGCACGTATCTACAACCATATGAATCTTCAAATTGAGGTGATGGTTCATTCTTTACTTCCTCAAGCTCAAACTCATAGTTATTTTCATCGTGTTTCCAATAAAATTCAGTGCGTAATATGCTATAATATAACTTTTCAAATTCATCGCTTCCATACTGTGTTAAACCAGCCTCAATATTTTTTATGTCATCATTATATTTAGGCCCCCACCAATATTCATATTCAAATGATGTTAAATATGATGGTGCAAAACCGACCATGTCGTCATCTAATAGAATTCTCACATTAACATCTTTGTTCTTTGATAACTCAATTAATTCATCAAGGAAAATGAAATGAAAATTATTTAATCTTGAAAGAGACTTTCTGAAGAAGGAATGAGCAAAAATTGCCAGGTCAGATTTTTTATGCTTAAATACTCCTTGTGACAAATATTCAAATTCTTTCAATAAATCTTTTAAATAAATCAATCCTGCTTTTTCATTTTTTGCTAATTTATCTAGCTGAGGAAATACTTTTAACAGAATATTTTCTTCAATATATGCCACACAACTTGGATAATGAAATTTACCATCCTCGCTATAATTATCGCCTAATAACTTAATGAAATCTTCTTTATACGGATCAATTGCGTCAATTTGCTGTTTAAGTATTACGTTTTGTCTTGCTTTGTTAATGCTTTGTATATCATTATCATCTTCTGCCAACAGTGTTCTTCCAACTATATATGCAATACCCGGCTCCAAATAAATTCCAAATGGTATCGCCCATCCTGTTGGCCTATGCATATCATGACCTAAATGCATCGGCAGGCCAACTACACCTGATTGCCATACACCATCTTCTAAAGCGCTTAATGCAATTTGATGACCGTATCTATTAACTTCATCTGTTGAAAAAATACTAAAACTTGTTTTCATATGATTTTACTTTGGCATGTTGTTCTCTCATCATGAAACCTAACTTGTTTATATGCGCTATTCTATTGCGCATTACATTCCATATTGGACAAATAAGCGCAACAAAGTAGCGGTTATTAAAAATCATCGAATCGGCATTTAATTTTC
>JAAXXA010000204.1 GCA_013334735.1 Bacteroidota bacterium | reverse complement strand
AGATCCCATAGGGGTTTGTTCTAATACTGTTTACGCTATAGAACTAATTATTTTTACAGGTCATAAGGAAGCTAATAAAAATGTATTGCAATGGTCCACAGCTTCTGAAACTAATAATGATTATTTCTTATTAGAAAGAACACAGGATATGATGCAATTTGAGCTGATAGAAAAGGTATATGGCGCAGGGAATAGCAACACTTTGTTAAATTACGAAGTGTATGATTTTAATCCTCCGGCAACTATTAATTATTATCGCTTAAAATCAGCTGATTTTGATGGTAATATTGAAACCTACAATTTTGTGGTTATTGATAATACAGAAGTAGATAAGATGAGTGTCAATATTTACCCTAATCCTGCATATAATGAAATTCAATGTTTGATAAATATTCCTGAAAATACAAAGCTTACTATCAAAATTATAGATATGCTGGGAAGAAATTTATTAACACAAACCCATCCTATTGAAAAGGGAACGAATATCATAAATTTAGATGTTTCGGATATAAGCACAGGTATATACAATTTGCAAATCTCCTCTTCTTCAGGATTTTATGATATAAAAAACATAGTAATATTGAAATAAATAACATTAAGGGTCCGAAAGTTTATAGGCGAAAGCTACAAGCTGCAAGCTGTCAACTTAGTTACCTAAAAAGTTTTACAATATCATTTCCGTTTGCAAAAATCAATAAACTCAGAAGTAATGCCATACCAACGTATTGAGCATATTCCATAAATTTTTCATTTGGTTTTCGTCTGGTAATAATTTCATAAAGAAGGAATAATACATGCCCTCCATCAAGGGCAGGAATAGGTAGTACATTCATAACTGCCAATATTATTGAAAGAAATGCAGTAAGATTCCAAAACGACATCCAATCCCACTGTGCGGGGAACAAATTACCAATAGCTCCAAATCCGCCAATAGATTTATATGCTTCTGTTTTTGGTCGGAAAAACAGTTTAAACTGAGCAAGATAATCTCTCACATTATGAAATCCTTTAAGGATGCCTGCAGGTATAGCATTAAAAAAGCTGTAATCAATATGCGCAAAAAGCATATCCTTGGGAACAATGCCTAAAATACCCGTTGCAGGTACGCGAACATCCAATAATAAAGTATCTTTTTGGCGAACAACTTTTATTTTAGTTTCAAGATTTTTATGTTTTACAATTTCCTTACGGAATTCATCAAAAAATTCAATATTTTTTTCATTTATTCCGATAATTTTATCGTCTTTTTTAAAGCCTGATTTTTCGGCAATCGAGGAAGGAATAAAATAATCAACAAAAAATGCTGTTCTGGGCGTAATAAAACCTTTTGTTGATATTATTTTTGAAACTAAAGTATCAGAAATGGCAATATTCATCTGTTTGCCATCGCGTTCAATTACAAGAGAATTATGCCCATAAAGCACTATTTCGGGAACTACTCTGCGAAAATCATATATTTTTTTATTGTCGATGCTGATAATTTTATCACCATCCTTCAAACCCGCTTCGAGCGCGGCAGAATCGCAGGCGATGCCATTTTTCACATTTTTGACAGGAATATAATCTTCTCCCCATGCAGCAAGCATTACGATATAAATAAAGATAGCAAGCAACACATTAACGCTTACTCCGCCAAGCATAATGATCAATCGCTGCCATGCAGGTTTTGAGCGAAATTCCCAAGGTTGAGGAGGCTGTTTCATCTGTTCTTTATCCATTGATTCGTCAATCATACCGGATATTTTAACATAACCACCCAAAGGCAGCCATCCTATGCCATATTCGGTATCTTTTCTTTTAAATTTGAAAAGCGAAAACCACGGATCGAAAAAAAGATAAAATTTTTCTACTCTTGTTTTAAAAAGTTTTGCAGGAATAAAATGCCCTAATTCGTGAAGAATCACAAGTATAGACAAGCTCATTATTAATTGTAATGCTTTGATCAGAATTTCCATAAGTAGTTTAATTTATAAAGTTTGTAAAGTTAAAATATTCAATTACGAATTACGAATTTAAAATTACGATACCCGTAATTCGTAATTGTTAATTTTTAACTGATTCATTTTAAATAACTCGTTGCAACCATCCTAGTTTCTTTGTCTGTTTCGATATAATCATCAAGTTTTGGCTTTTCAATAAAAGGGATAAGCTGCATACATTTTTCAATAATATCAGGCATTTGAAGAAATCCAACTTTATCTTCAAGGAAAGCTGCTACCATTACTTCATTGGCGGCATTTAAAATACAGGGCATATTCCCGCCTTTATTCAAAGCTTGGTAAGCCAGCGCAAGATTACGAAAATTTTTTGTATCGGGGTATTCAAAATTTAATTGAGGGTAATCCATAAAATTAAAACGCTGAAAACCAGATTTTAAACGAAGCGGATAAGAAAGAGCATACTGAATAGGAAGTTTCATATCAGGCAAACCCATTTGCGCTTTCATACTACCATCAGTAAATTGCACAATCGAATGAACAATAGATTGCGGATGAACAATAACTTCTATCTGTTCAGATTTTAAACCAAAAAGCCAATGCGCTTCAATAACCTCGAGTCCTTTATTCATAAGGGTTGCCGAATCAATAGTAACTTTAGCACCCATATTCCAGTTAGGATGTTTTAAAGCTTCTATTTTTTTTACATTTTGCAATTCTTCTTTTGTTCTGCCTCTAAACGGTCCGCCGGAAGCGGTAAGATAAATTTTTTCAACCTGATTATGAAATTCTCCAGCCAAACATTGAAAAATAGCCGAATGTTCAGAATCTATAGGGTAAATGTTAACACCTTTTTCTTTGGCGACAGTAGTTACAAGTTCTCCTGCAACTACAAGGGTTTCTTTGTTTGCAAGAGCAATTTGTTTTTCGGCTTCAATAGCTTTAAGAGTTGGCTTTAATCCTGCAAAACCTACAAGAGCAGTTAATACCATATCAATGTTATCCTGCTCAACCACCTGTGAAAGCGCGTCATTACCTGTATAAACTTTTATTTGTAAAGGGGTTAATGCATCGTAAACCTTGCGATAATATTGTTCATTGCTAATAACTACGGCATCTGGTTTAAATTCAACAGCTTGCTTTATGAGTAAATCTGCATTATGTTGCGCAGTAATTATTTCGGCAGCAAAATTTTCAGGATGCTGTTTTATAACTTCTAACGCCTGAATTCCTATGGAGCCTGTTGAACCTAATATTGCAATACGTTTTTTCAAATTTGAAATATTTATTTCTTGCTGATTTCGCTAATTTTCGCAGATTTTTTAGCGTTTATCTGCGAGAATATTATAATTAAAATCTATTAATAATTAATGTTTGTTAGTAAAGCAATAAATACTGATTTAAGAACAAGGATTAACGATTTTTGATTTTTGATTTTGCAACTACTTCTAAAATCATCATTCGTTAATCAATATTCGATATTCAAAATACCAAACATATATCAAGGCACTACTATTAAAACACCATATAATCTCTCGGGTTAACAGGTTTGCCATCGTACCATAACTCAAAATGCAAATGTTGTCCGGTAGATAATTCGCCTGATTCACCTATAATAGCTATTACTTCACCCGCTTTTACAAAAGTTCCTTCATTTTTAAGCAAAACGGAATTATGTTTATAAACAGATATAAGATTATTCGCGTGCTGAATAACGATAGTATATCCTGTTTTTAATGTCCATCCGGCAAAAACAACAGTACCGTCGAGGGTAGCTTTAATGGCTTCATTTTTAGCAGCTACAATATCCACACCCAAATGTTCTTCAGCGGGATTAAAGTTGTTTGTTACCAAGCCTTTAAGGGGCGTAAAGAAGAAAAAATTGCTTATATAATTATTTGTTGCCCCTTCCGAATTATCATCAACAGCTATATTAAATTGTTCCTGTTTTTCCATTTCAAGCCTAAGCATGGAATCTTCTTTAGATTTTGTAAAAGAAAGATTATTATATTTTGTAGAAGTTGATTCGGGTTTTTCAGGAAGCTTCTCAACGACATCTTTACCTTCAATTATATTTTTTATGTTATATAAATAAAGTTCCTTATTTTCGAGATCTTCCTGCATAGAATCGGCTTTAAGCATCAATTCGCGTACGTTCCTGTTTGATTCGTTGCTGCCATAGCCGGGGATATATTCGCGTAAAGGCGTAAATGCAATGATATATGTTGTTGTAAAAATTAATACAATTATCACGATCCCTATAGCAATAAATACATTCAGTCTTGATAATCTGAGAGATAATTTTTCCTCAAAAGTATCATCATTCATCACAACGAGACGATATTTATTTTTCAGCTTTTTTAAAAAACTGTTTTTCTTTTTTTTTGTTTCCGGTGACATTTAATACAATAACTAATTTTTCTTGACAAATGCAAATATCGTAAATATTATTTTTAGTACTGACAGAATTAAAATTTTATTTTGCTAATAAAATATACTCGTTCTTAAAAGATTTGCGATAGCAAAGATTATTAGAACGAGTTACGCCGATCTGTCGCGACTTGTCGGTGATAGGAATAAATAATATTTTTGTTACCGAACGAAGTGAGATCATGAACCCCTTTTCAGTATTCAAAGGTGCTTATGATCCGCCAATGGCGTAAGCTGCGCTAAGTTCATAAATTGGTCTGAAGTTCTTATATCGAGAGCATTTATTTACCCCGATCTTTGCTTCGACTCCGCTAAGCTACCAAAGGTAGGGGTAATTAAATCGCCCGTAAACAAAGGGCTTTAGCCCCAAATAAAATGTTTGTGAATATTACAGGTTATATTATTAATTATCCGTTCATCATATATTAAGCAATTGCTTAACAATTTCCGAAATTACTTTGTTATCAGATTTTCCTGCAAGTTCTTTTGAAGCCATGCCTATTACTTTCCCCATATCTCTAACTGTAGAAGCTCCGGTTTGTGTTATAATATTTAACACAATTTTTTTTATTTCTTCTTCACTCATTTGAGCAGGCAAATATTGCTGAATAATATCTGCCTGAAATAATTCAGGAGCAGCAAGGTCTTCACGGTTTTGCGTTTTGTATATTTCAGCAGATTCTTTGCGTTGTTTTACTAACTTTTGAAGTAGCTTTAATTCGTCGTTTTCGGTAACAGGTTCGCCTGATGTTTGCGCAAGCAATAATGCTGCTTTAATTCCACGCAGGGCTTCTAATTTTTCTTTTTCTTTGGCAAGCATAGCAGACTTTATGTCGGCATTTATTTTTTCTACAAGACTCATAATGTTATTAAATTAAAATTAATAAAAATAGAAAATTTTCATAGAGATTCCTCAATTCGCTGCGCTACTTTCGGAATGACAATTTATTTAGTTTCAAGTGAGGGAGAAGATGAGGAGATTCGATTTGGGCGAATCTCCTCATCTTCTCCCCATTATCCGTCAATCCAGACTGTCATTCCGAATCCTGATTTTTTGTCGGGATAAGGAATCTCTATTTTATTTGCAAATCATCCAATAAAAACAGATATTATATCAACACAAAATTATAAATAAAAAATGAAAGTCCCTGTAATAAAAGGAAAATTAACATGTTTTTTTTTGAAATTTCAGAAATTTTAGATTATTTCGCTTTTAATTACTAACCTTTCATTTATCAATATGACAAAAATATTTATAGCTTCTTTAATTGCAGTATCTTTTCTGCTTAACAATGCTTTGTTTTCGCAACAATTTAAAAATTATTCAAACGCCGATGATCTGCTTTTAAAGCAAAAAATTAATGAAGATCCTGCCCTTTTAGACAGGTATAAAGAATATGAAAAAAACCTTAAAAAACTGGCATTAGAAATAAAGAATAATTCTTTAAT
>JAAXXA010000203.1 GCA_013334735.1 Bacteroidota bacterium | reverse complement strand
ACTTTCACAAACAGGAACTTTTTTTTATACCTCTCCAATGTTCTATTTCCTACTGTTTGCACCGATTATTTTATTTATAATTTTCGTAATTATTTACAGGAAAAAACTAAAAGAGAACAGCAATATAGCTTTAATGCGAAACAGAAAAGCTACAGGTGTTGCGCGCAAAAGATTGAAAACAGCAAGTGTTTATCTTAAAGAAAATAAAAAAGAACCATTCCTTGATGAAGTTTTTAAAGCATTATGGGGTTACGTTAGCGACAAATTGAATATCCCTATCTCTGAATTATCTAAGGAAAGCGTTAACGATAAATTTGCGGCTAAAAATATTCAGGAAGATATCTCCAAACAATTTATTGAAACATTAAATAATTGCGAATATGCCCGTTTTGCCCCGGCTGATGATTCTGTAACATTAGAGAACATTTATAACGAAGCAATTGATATTATTACAATAATGGAAAAAGAATTAAAATGAAAAGCATATTTATAAGTATATTACTTTTTATATCCTTAGGTGCGTTCGCTGACGACAATGCAACATTTATTGAGAAAGGCAACAAAGCTTATACATCTAAGTTTTATCAGGAAGCTTACGACAGCTACTATAAAGTTGTTAAAACCGGATATGAATCCGCCGAACTATACTATAATATTGGCAACTCATGTTTCAAATTAAACGATTATCCTTCAGCTATTTTGTATTATGAAAAGGCTAAAAAGCTTAAACCCGGCGACGAAGACATTAATTTTAACCTAAAAATTGCCAATACAAAAATTGTTGACAAAATAGATGCTATTCCTGAGATATTCTTTGTTCGTTGGTGGAAAGGCTTTGCAAATATTTTTTCATTTAACACTTGGGCCGTGTTAGTAATTATAATGACAATTATTTTTCTTGCTTTTTTCACAATTTACCTTTTTTCAAAAATATTAAAACTCCGCAAAATTGCTTTTTGGTGCGCTTTAATAGCATTAGCAATATCAGTAAAATTCTTTTTACTTGCTCAAACTCAATATTCTGCTTTTAATAACACCAAAGAAGCTATAATTTTCAGTCCGTCTGTAACTGCCAAAAGCTCTCCCGATAATAACAGTACAGATCTGTTTGTAATTCATGAAGGCACAAAAGTTAAAGTAATTGATAGTGTGTCCGAATGGAGTGAAATTAAAATTGCCAATGGTACCGTGGGCTGGGTAAATACTGCCGTGTTTAAAGTTATCTGAAAAAATCAAAACAGTTTCTTAGCCTGAATAATTCATGAATTTCTTTAAAACTCAATACATTTGTCATTTCGACGATAGGAGAAATCTAATAGGTTCTATTTAAAAGATTTCTCGTTAACACTCGAAATGACAAGATCATCAGGAGTTTTAGAGAAATTTGAGTAAGTTTGTGAACTTAGCGTAGCGACTCATGAGCACTTTTAAAATAAAAAAGTAAGCGAATAATAATTCAGATTAGAGTTATTTTGAAAATATATTACTTTTTATTATCTTTGCTTTCACAGCGATGCAAGTTGTTTACGTATAAAATTGAGAGAAAACCAGTAATCTTGTTCTCTTAATTCGTTCGCCGCGGCGAATTGATAATTCGTAATTGTTATTAATGAAACTCTTAAATCTTCATAATACAAAAACTCTCGACATTTTTTCCTGTTCTACCGAAACGATGCTTGAATTACCATTGATTGATAAAGGAATTAGCGCGGGCTTTCCATCGCCGGCAAATGATTTTATTGATGTTGCCATTGATCTGAACAAAGAACTTATAAAAAACCCTTCTTCAACCTTTTTTGGAAGAGTAAAAGGCGATTCTATGAAAGATTCAGGAATAAATAACGGCGACTTGCTTATAATCGACAAAAGCCTTGAACCCCAAAATGGTAAGATTGCAGTTTGTTTCATCGATGGTGAGTTTACCATTAAACGCATTATACTTGACAAAGACTGCTGCTGGCTTATGCCTGCTAATAATGATTATAAACCGATAAAAGTTACGGAGGAAAACGATTTTATTGTTTGGGGTATAGTTGTTCACGTTATAAAATCTGTGTAATGTTTGTTCAAAAATGTTTATTGAGCGGAGTTAACCGAATAGCCACTCTTCCACACGTTCCGTCCTTCGAGACGCTGCGCTCCTCAGGATGGGGAACGGCTCTGAGTGACTTTTAAAGATTAGTAGCAAAACGTAAGTGATATAAAAATTCAAAACAGTTTTTTAGTTTCTTTTAAACACCATGTAATGTTTGCATTAATAGACTGTAATAATTTTTTCGCTTCCTGTGAGCGGGTTTTTAGACCCGATCTCAATGGCAAACCTATTGTTGTTTTGTCGAATAACGATGGTTGTGTTATTGCCCGCAGCAACGAAGCAAAAGCGTTTGGAATACCTATGGGCGCCGTGGCTTATCAGTTCGAAAAAATATTTACTGAAAATAATATTAATGTTTTCTCTTCCAATTTCGCCTTGTATGGCGACATGAGCGCAAGGGTTATGAGCATACTTGATTCATTTGCCCCTGATATAGAAATTTATAGCATTGATGAAGCCTTTTTGAAATTTGACGGCTGCGATTATATTAATTTTCAGGAATATGGTGAAAAAATCAGAAAAACCATTTTAAAATCAACCGGAATACCTGTAAGTGTTGGCTTTGCTCACACTAAGGTATTGTCGAAAGTTGCTAATAAAATTGCTAAAAAATTCTTCGATAAAACAAAAGGTGTTTATATTATTGATGATGATGATAAACGCGTTAAAGCGTTAAAGTGGCTTCCTGTTGAAGATGTTTGGGGCATTGGAAGGCAACTTGCCAAAAGGTTAAAAAAAATAGGCGTTAATAATGCTTATGAATTTACTCAGCTTAATACCGAATGGGTCAAAAAGAATATGTCGGTAGTAGAACTTCGCTTAAAGCAGGAACTGGAAGGCAATCCTGTACTAAATATGGAAATTGCAAAGGCTAAAAAAAATATTGCAACCACGCGTTCGTTTGAAAAAAATTATACCGAATTTGAACAATTGAATGAGAGAGTGGTTACTTTCGCTGTGAGTTGTGCCGAAAAATTACGGAGCCAGCATTCATGCTGCAATGCTCTTATGGTATTTGTTCACACCAATGGTAATCGTAGGGATTTAAAACAATATAGCAAAAATATTATTGTGAAATTGCCATTTCCCACAAACTCAAGTATAGAGATTGCAGAATATGCCTGCAGGGGACTAAAACAAATATTCATAAAAGGTTATCAATACAAAAAGGCAGGTGTAATTGTAATGGATTTTTCTCAGGAAGATGCAAGTCAAATTGCATTATTTGAGAACAGTAATCCGAAGCACAAAATTCTTATGGCTGTGATTGACAAGCTAAACAGAGCATTCGGACAGCAAAAATTAAAATTGGCATCGCAAGATATGGATAGGGTTTGGAAAATGCGGCAGGAGCGTCTTTCGCCACGATATTCTACCAAATTAAACGAAATAATTTCAATAAAATCATAATGTGTTTTTTTTTCCTACAATCTAAAAAGGCAATAGAACTTGAAAACAGGTTTAATGCAAAAATTGTAAACAAACAAATGTTTGAAGCCAACATTAATTTTAATGGTTTTACACATCCCAAAACACCTGTGATTGCTAGCAATAATAAATCACTCATTCAGCATTACCAATGGGGCTTAATACCAAATTGGGCTAAAGACGATAGCATCAAACAATATACACTTAATGCGAAAATTGAGACATTAAACGAAAAGCCCGCATTTAAAGGAGTTGTAAAGAACAGATGTTTGATTATTTCAGATGGATTTTATGAATGGCAATGGCTCGATCCCAAAGGTAAGCATAAACAGAAATACCTGATAACATTGCCCGATAATGAACTTTTTGCTTTTGCAGGGCTTTGGTCGGAATGGACTGATAAAGGAAGTGGCGAAATAATCAATACATATTCAATAGTAACAACAGAGGCAAACGAACAAATGAGTGTTATTCATAACTCAAAAAAAAGAATGCCTGTAATATTGAATAAAGACAACGAATTAAACTGGCTTTCAAATTATCCATTTGAAAATTTTAAACAAATTGATACTGAATTAATCGCTTTAAAAGAATAATTTAAAATAAAACTCCATTTTATGAGTTGTCTTTAAAATGATATATTTGCAAAATATTGGTTTTCGTTTGATGCCAGAGGCATCGTAGGTATATAAAAACGAATACAATATAATAGTCTGCGACCTCTACGAGGTCGAACAATTGAATATTAATAAATTTCGATAAACATATGAACCCGCATGGTTCAGTTATATTATACAATGAAAAAAAAATTGGTTTTATTAAGTGTTGGAATATCTGTTTTAACATTTTTATCTTTATTCCTTTTAGGTTCATGCAAAAAAGATAAAATTTTAAGCGATACTTCAGCTAAACTAAGTTTTTCAAAGGATACAGTATTTTTTGATACGGTTTTTACTACAGTTGGTTCTACAACCAAACAACTAAAAATATTTAATACTTATAACCAACGAATCAAAATATCTTCGATCAGGCTCGCTGATGGCGCAAATTCTAATTTTACTTTAAATATTGACGGAATAGCTTCAAATAATGTAAATGATATAGAAATAGAAGCCAACGACAGTATCTTTATCTTCGTAAAAGTTACGGTAAATCCAAATAACAGCAATTCTCCTCTTGTAATTTCAGATTCTCTGATATTTGAAACCAACGGTAATATTCAGCAAATACAGCTTGTTGCATGGGGGCAGGATGCTTATTATCATACTCCAAATCATTTTGCTCCTAATTTCCCAGCATATTCAATAATAGAATGCAACGCTATCTGGACAAACGATAAACCTCATGTAATATACGGATATGCCGTTGTTGATTCGGCTTGTACTCTTACAATAAAAGAAAATGCGCGTATATATTTTCATAAGAATAGCGTACTTTGGGTTTACAAAGAAGGTACATTAAAAATTGAAGGTACATTAGATAATCCGGTTACTTTTCAGGGCGACAGACTTGAACAGAGCTACAAAGACATTCCCGGACAGTGGGGGAAAATCTGGCTATCTGCAGGAAGTAAAAACAACGAAATAAATCATGCAATCATTAAAAACGGTATTATAGGCATTCACGTTGATACTACTGCAACTAACCCTACACAGCCTACTCTTAAAATTGAGAATACAATAATCGAAAATATGAGTGGAGCCGGAATTCTTGCTCAGGGATCGTGGGTAGAAGCAAAAAATTGTGTTATAGCAAACTGCGGACAATATGCCGTTGTTTTCAATATAGGAGGCAAATACGATTTCAGGCATTGTACCATAGGAAACTATTGGTCATATTCATCGCGCCAAACCCAGTCGCTTGTGCTAAATAATTATTATGAAGATGTAGATCACAATATTCAAATCCGGAATTTAGAAAATGCATATTTTGGCAACTGCATAATCTACGGTTCAATAGAAGAGGAAATTGTATTAAATAAATATCCATCTGCCGGCGTTTTTAATTACAAATTTGAAAACTGCCTTTTAAAAACAAAGCTAAATACCGGCGATGCTAGCTTTTTCTCAAACTGTATTGTTAATTCCGATCCTGCATTTACAGATATTTCCAAAAATGATTATAGTCTAACTTCCGGTTCTGCTGCTATTAATAAAGGTAATGTAAGCATAGGGCAGGGGGTTCCTTTCGATATTCTGAACCATAATCGTACAATTGATGTAGCACCTGATATTGGAGCGTACGAAAAGGAGTAGCTTTTGAGAAAAATTATTAAAACAATTACGAATTACGAATTA
>JAAXXA010000202.1:2750-5824 GCA_013334735.1 Bacteroidota bacterium | reverse complement strand
TCTTATAACGACAATTTTATTTATGTTTCAGCCATGTTATATGATTCAGCCCCTGACAGCATCTTTCATGAGTTGGGTTCGAGGGATGATGAATCAATTAATGCAGATATTTTTTATATAGGTTTTGATACATATAATCGTCTTGATGCTTATGTGTTTTCTGTAACTGCATCAGGTGTTCAATCGGAAGTGAAAGATTCAGACCCGACTTACGATGCAGTGTGGGAGAGCGCTGTAAAGATAAATGAAAAAGGGTGGGCGGTTGAAATGAAAATACCTTATTCTGCAATACGCTTTCCTTCAATTCCCAAACAAGAATGGGGGTTTCAGTTTACCCGCGAAATAAAACGTACTGGGGAATATGATCAGTGGGCTCTTACCCCGCAGACTCTTTCAAACACACGCTTAGCATGGGGAACATTGAAAGGTATCTCTAATATTAAAGCGCCTCTAAGGTTGTCGTTTACTCCATTTGTAACTGCATATTTTGAAAATGCTCCGGTAATTTCGGAAGATCAGTCATCAAAATATGAAAATTCCACTTCTTATAATGCCGGCGCAGATTTGAAGTATGGAATAAATGAAAAATTCACACTCGATTTAACATTACTTCCTGATTTCAGCCAGGTACAATCTGATAATAAAATAAAAAATCTTAGTTACATGGAAGTTACGTACAATGAAAACAGACCTTTTTTTAAAGAAGGAACAGAGCTTTTTACGAAAAATAATTTGTTTTATTCGAAAAGAATTGGCAAAACACCGCTTGGATTTTACATGTTACCTTATATGCTTAATTCTGGTGAAAAAATAAAAGAAAATCCTTCAAAAACAAGACTGCTAAATGCCGTGAAACTTTCAGGACGAAATAATAAAGGGATGGGAATTGGTTTATTCAATGCTATTACCGATAATACGTATGCAATAATAGAAGATTCGTTAGGCAATTCCAGGAAAATTTTGACGGAGCCTTTAACAAATTACAATGTTTTTGTTTTTGACCAACAATTTAAAAATTCATCTTCTGCTTATTTGATCAACACTAATGTTGCAAGGTACAACAACAATTACAAAAATGCTAATGTTACAGGGATGGGATTTTCATTGAAAAACAAAAAAACATCTTTTGCTGTTGATGGAGACGCTGCTGTCAGCATAAAATATAAAAAACCGGATACTCTTTCAAATAATATAAATGATGCAGGATACCAGTATTTTCTTGGGTTTAGAAAGATATCGGGAAAGCTTTTATATGGAATATCTCATACATATATCAATAAAAATTATGATTCGCGCGATTTGGGATATTATGTAACAGAGAATAAAATGAAAGAACGTGTTTATGTTAGTTATAATACATACAAACCAAACAAATATTTTCGTGAATCATATAATACCATATATTTTGATTATGGAATAAATCCTGAAACAAAGAAACCTTACTTAGGCGAAGGGCGAATAGATTTATATTTTACTCTGAACAATTATGGAAATTTCAATTTTGGAGCAATGGTATCGCCCTTTGTTACTTATGATTATTTTGAACCGCGTGTGGCAGGAAAATTTTCTCGTAACACTCGGTATTTCTATTTAAATGCGGGATTAAATTCTAATCCGCGCAATCCAATTGTGTATAGCATATCTTCGGAATTTGGCGATTTTATCGAAAGATTCGAGGGTAAGGGATTTAAGATTGTACCTGGATTAAGCTATCGTTTTAACGATAAATTACAACTTGCATATTCTTTTAACTATAGCAATGACTCATATAATATAGGTTTTGCCGATATATGCCCGAACAATGATATTATATATGGTGGACGGAAGCTGATAACTTATGAGAACATTCTGAGTTTACAATACATGTTTAAGAATGATATGTCACTTAATATTTTATCGCGTCATTATTGGAATACAGGCGAGTACAAGAGATATTACACACTTATGGAAAATGGCGAAATTGAATTGAACACAAATTATTCCGGTAATAATAATTTCAGCTATAATGTTTTTAATGTTGATCTTGTTTATTCATGGTTGTTTGCGCCCGGAAGTACAATTTCATTAGTATATAAAAATGCAATAGAAAAAGAAGACAACATAATAAAATCAAATTATTTTAAAGATTTTAATAAGACAATAGATTCACCGCAAACCAACAGTATATCTTTAAAAATATTGTATTATCTGGATTATCAGTACTTGAAAAAAATAAAAAATCTTATAAAACTAAAGAGAGCTAAATATTAATTTAAAATAAACATTAATTATTAACTTAAAACTTTAAAGCTATGAAAAACAAACTCATTTCATTACAAATTTTGCTGGTATTAATGAGCCCGGCATTTGCTCAACAAATTGTTGATTATGATGGTAATTTCTACGACATTAAACAAATTGGTACTCAGGTATGGACGTTAAGCAATATGAAAACGACTCATTATTATGACGGAACTTCAATAAATGGCGCATACAGTTACAACAATGATGTAAGTATTTCCGATACTTATGGGATGCTATATACTTGGAGCGCAGCTATGCGAAATTCTAACTATGAATTTTCTCAGGGTGTTTGTCCTGATGGATGGCATATCCCGAAAAAAGCAGAATGGGATACTTTGATAAATTATTTTGGCGGTCAGGATGTGGCAGGCGGACCACTTAAAGAAAAAGGCTTGTTTCACTGGCAATCGCCAAATGCCGGTGCAACTGAAAGTAGTATATTTAATGCTTTACCCGCAGGTCAGTTTGATAAAGACAATAGCACCCCTCACAAAGCTGAAGGTGTTTTTAGTCTTCTTTATCAAACTGCAAAATTCTGGACATCTTCAGAAAATGATGTGGAAACAGCAAAAAATTTAACACTTTCTTATAACACAGAATCAGTAATAGCTCCGAGCGAAAACAAAAGAATGGCATATAGTGTACGTTGTATTGAAAATAACAGCTCAAATTTACCTAAATTTTCTAAGCCTGTAAAGTGTAACATTGGACCTTCACCTACTTTTGGAGAACTTAATATTGAGATATTAGAAAATAATGATCTTACTAACAGCATAGTTAAGGTCAGCAAT
>JAAXXA010000202.1:0-2740 GCA_013334735.1 Bacteroidota bacterium | reverse complement strand
CAGATTGCTGACCTTAACTATGCTGTTAGTAAGATCATTATTTTCTAATATCTCAATATTAAGTTCTCCAAAAGTAGGTGAAGGTCAGCAATCTGTTAGGCGAAAACTTGTTAACATCTAATATCTCTAAAAACAAGTGCGTCCTTGATATATCTAACTTTCCGAATGGAATTTATTTTGTTCGTGTACAAACAGGGAATAATTCTATTGTTAAGAAAATAATAAAAAGCTAGTATTTAGTAAAATGTAAAATAATAGCGGGCTTCTTGATAAACTTAGCGAAAGTGAGTTTATTAGAAGTCCGCATGTTTTAGCTTTCAATTAAAACAGAAATTTATTTTCAACTCCCCGGTAAAAACAAACAACAATCGCCGTAACTTAAAAAACGAAAATCATTATCTAACGCGTACAAATATGACTCTTTCCATATTTCGCCAATCATAGCCGAAACCAGTAGAAGTAAAGTGCTTTTAGGTTGATGAAAGTTTGTGATTATACCTTTAGCAACTTTAAATTTGTATCCCGGAACAATAATAAGCATGGTACTTCCATTAAATTGAAGAGAGCCGGAAGAATTCATAAAATCAAGTAAAGCTGTGAAAGCTTCTTTAATTGAGATCATTTTTTCTTCTATTTCGTAAGCTTGCCACTGATGTAAAATATTTTGATTATCAATCTTTAATATTTTTTTTACACCAATCCAGTAAAGGCTTTCAAGAGTGCGTAATGATGTAGTGCCAACAGGGATAATAGGATTTTGTTCCTGATTTATAATAGCTTCGATAAATTGCTTGCTTACACTGAAGTGTTCTTCATGCATTTCATGTTCGTTAATATTTTGAGCTGTTACCGGTTTAAAAGTACCTGCTCCTACATGCAAAGTCAGGTATTGTTGTTGTATCCCCGATTCATTAAGCTTTTTCAAAATATTTTCAGTAAAATGTAATCCTGCCGTGGGCGCTGCCACCGATCCCTCATATTTTGCAAAAACAGTTTGGTAGCGGATGTTATCGCTGTTTTCAGGGTTGCGATTTATATATGGAGGAAGAGGAACTTTTCCGAAAATTTCAAGTATTTCCGAAAAACATAACTCTTGTGGCTCCCATGAAAAGCGGATAGTAAAAGATTCACCTTTTTGTTCCATTTTTTCGGCTGTTAAAAACACACCGCTATTATTGATTTTTATTGCATCTGATTTCCATCTTTTGTTATTACCAATTAAGCATTTCCATGTACAATTACCTTTTTGCTGAAAGACCAATTGCATATCATTCAAATCACCTGCCGGTTCTAAACAAAAAATTTCAATTTTGGCGCCGCTGGTTTTTATGAAATTCAAGCGAGCATGTATAACTTTTGTATTATTGAATACCAGTAAGCTTTTGGGTGGTAAATATTTATTTATATTAAAAAAAATATCTTCACTTATTTTTTTATCCTTATAAATCAATAGTTTTGAATTATCTCTGTTTTCTAAAGGAAATTGAGCAATTCTTTCAGAAGGAAGAGGGTAATTAAAATCTTCAATATCAATCTGTGAAATCTGTGGCATTTATTTGTTTTTTATATCTCTTAATTTTGCAAATTTAGTTTCTTTCTCTTTCTTTAACTTGTATTATTTACAAACTTTCTTAAATTTTTCTAAAACTCCTTATGATCTTGTCATTTCGAGTGTTAACGAGAAATCTTTTAAATAGAACCTATTAGATTTCTCCTCCGCCATGGCGGATGTCGAAATGACAAATGTATTGAGTTATAGAGAAATTCATCAATTATTCAGGTTAAAAGATTATTGACAAATTACTTCTCGAAAATTGCATTAATTACTCGAATTTATGACGGTTTATCTTTATAAATTTATATACTTTACACTTGTGAAATATTAAACGAGTGCTTATTTTTCCTATTTTTGAAGACTTATTAAACTTATAAAAATGAAAAAACATATTCCAAATTTTATAACATCGCTAAACTTATTATGCGGATGTATAGGTATTGGTCTGGCTTTTAAAGATAACTTGGCTTTCAAAGAAGACTTTATACTTGCAGTTTACATGATTGGTTTTGCTGCTATTTTTGATTTTCTAGATGGAATGGTCGCTCGCTTACTAAATGTTAAATCAGATATTGGAAAAGAACTGGATTCCCTTGCCGATGTGGTTAGTTTTGGAGTGTTACCAGGTGTTATATTATTTTGTTTACTCAGTAATGCGTATTCCGAAACAACAGGTTTTGTTTCGTTTTTGCCTTTTGTTGCTTTTTTAATTCCGGTATTTTCAGCGCTGAGATTGGCGAAATTTAACATTGATACAAGGCAAACAAATAGTTTTATAGGCTTACCCACACCTGCAAATGCAATATTTATAGGATCAATTCCTTTGATAATTGCCGGAGGAGACAGTCAATCATTTATTCAAAATATTTTTAGTAACCCGGGTTTTCTGGTGATGCTTATTTTCTTGATGTCGTATCTCCTTGTATCTCCAATACCCTTGTTTTCTATGAAATTTAAAGATATGTCGTGGGCGGGTAATAAGGTGCAATATATTTTTATTATTATAACTGTAATTTTTCTTCTTCTCTTTAAGTTTACCGCGATTCCATTGATTTTATTCGTTTATATATTTTTATCAATTTTCCAAAATTCCATAAAAAAATGAAATTTCGCGCAGAAATAAATGTAATGCCATTGAAGGAATTATTAGACCCACAAGGCATGGCTGATGTAATTGCCTTGCCT
>JAAXXA010000799.1 GCA_013334735.1 Bacteroidota bacterium | reverse complement strand
TCTGTGAAAACCCTCCGTGTACTCTGTGTTAAAATTATTCCGAGATCTCTGTTTTTTAAAAATTATTTATCAAATATCATTAAAATATTTCTTTTATAAATTTAATAACTATCCCAAATATTCCGTAATATTGTACTACAAAAGTGGAGTCCAGAAACCACTTTAAAAAACGGCCTGCCCCGATAGGATGTCGGGGGGCGTTACCAAAAAGCCATACGAGTAGGAAATAAACAATAATAATATGAAAATAAAATTACTTTTTGTAAGCATTTCGGTTTGCATTGCTTTGTCCGCAACAGCCCAAATCACAATAAACAGAAGTGATATAGGAACTTTAATTGGCGTTGACATAATTCAGGCAAACGACACAATCAACCTTGATCTTTTATCGCCGGGAAATGCAGGTGTAAATCAAACATGGGATTTAACTGGAATAGGCAACAATTATCCTGACACTATGAGCTTTTTCAGCCCCTCAGAATCACCATGCGCAAGCGACTTTCCTACAGCAAACGTTGCAGGTAAACAAGGTGATATGTTTTTTTATATGCATGATGATAATACAAAGTTTGAGTTAATAGGTTCATGTGGTGTTATTATGGGACAGGACACATCTATTATTCCTTTTACTCCTCCTCAAATACAATTAACTTTCCCTTCCACATACAATACCGTTTTTACGGGACAAACAAAAGAAATAATAAAATTTCCTTATCCTACTCCTCCGCCTGATTCTTTAAAAATTCATGCTACAATCAGCTATTCCAGTATTATGGATGGCTGGGGAACTATAACCACTCCAACCGGTACATACAATGCATTGCGCCAAAAATTGACAACATATGAAACCGACAGCATTTTTGTTTATACCACTGCTTCAGGCTGGCAATTAAATGGCGCACCGATTAAAGATACCACTATTGAATACGGTTGGTTGAGCCAGGATAATCCTTTTATTGCAACCATCAAAGTAGATGCGCAGGGAAATGTAAAAAATGCAAATTATCTTTTATCGTCAAACGTAGGAGTTAACGAAATACAAAACATTTCCAATACAATCAATATTTTCCCGAATCCATCCAACGGCAAATTCAATCTTGAAGTGCTTGGAAATAAAGGACAAATAACAAATTTGGAAATTTATAATGTTCTCGGAGAATTAATTTATTCTTCCCCAATTCAAAAACAACAAACATCAAACGAAATAGATATTTCCAACTCTCCTAAAGGAATCTATTTTGTAAAAATTTATAATGGCGAGAAAGTTTATTCTAAAAAAATTGTAATACAATAACAGTTTTTTTGGATAATCTAAAAAGCAAATGCCCTCATCAGTTTAAGCTGACGAGGGCATTTCTTTTAATTAATAACTAATGTTAAGCAAAATTTAAAAACATTACTTCTTGATATATTCCGTTCATCTAGTGTCTGCCAATTGGCGGATGTATCGAGATGTACGGAATTAACCGAAGTCTTCAATTTGATTTTAAACAAAAGGATATTAAACTTTGGGTTGTAGTGATATTTTAATACTTACCGATTACAATTATTAAATAAATTCTGTATTTTTGAATAAAATAAATCAATTTTAACAAACCCCTAAATTGAACTTTTAATAAAATTTTCTAAATATGAAAACATTAAGATTGCATACCGGACTATTTATAATAAGTTTTTTCTTATTCTCTTATATTGGAATTAATGCGCAAAACAACGATATAAAAATCAAAAAAGACCTTACTGAATTAAAATTATTGGGAAACGTGAAAAGTTTAACACAAACCGAATTTTATGCAGTAAATTACACTAAAGAAATTAAGGTCAATATTC
>JAAXXA010000798.1 GCA_013334735.1 Bacteroidota bacterium | reverse complement strand
GGTAAAATAAATGTGGTTGCGGTCGCATCATCCGAAAGAGATAATACAAGTATAGGTCCTTTAGGCAGTACTTCTGAATATTTGCGAAATAGCGTTATTCCTAATATGCATCTTCAAATTCAATATAAAAATGAAGAAAAACTGTTTTTTGGTGTAGCTGCCGATTACCGTAAACTAAGCCTTCGCTTAATTACAGATAGTCTGCTAAAAACAGATGAATCTCTCGATTGCTATGCGCTTACTGCATTTGCAAAAGTAAAATTTGAAAAGTTCACGGTCAAGCTACAATCTATTTTTGGACAAAATATGTACGAACATCTTATGATGGGCGGAATAGGTGTTCAAAGAACCGACACTGCTACAGGAAAAAATATTTACACAAGCCTTGATCAATTTACCTGTTGGGCAGATATTTCTACAAATAACAAAAATAAAATAAAGGCGGGATTATTTTTGGGATTTTCAAAAAACATGGGTTCTATTCATAATATATGGGGCACTTCCTATGGAAGAGGTAACAATATCGCGTACTTATACAGAGCCGCACCTCGGTTTACATGGACTTCAGGTAATCTTAATATTGTTTCTGAATTTGAATATACTGTTGCAGCTTATGGAAAAGCTGACTGGCTTGGTGATGTTAAGGATACAAAAGAAATAAATAATTTCAGAGTTTTACTTGCAGCATATTATACTTTCTAAAAAAGGTTATGCCACAAAGCCACGAAGACATAAAGGTTCACAAAGAAAAATTTTTACCGCTTACCTTTTGCCATGTTCTCACAAAAGAGGGGTACTTTGTAAAGCGACAAATAGACATCCCTATTGTATTTGAAAATATTATATTTGATGAAGGGTTACGTTTAGATGTATTGGTAGATGATATTGTTAAAAGATGGAATAAAACGAATGGTTCTTTAATACTTTGTGCATCTTAGAGCCTTAGTGGCTTAGTGGCAATTATTTATTGAATTACTTTTTTAATAATTACACTTTTTTTTTATGATTAATCCGGATTTTTCAATAATAGACAGCTCTTTAGCTAATAGTCCAAATAATAGCAATACTATTGTAATAAAGGTTTCTTCTGTTAATGTGACATATTCTGTTTTCGATACAACACGAAATATATTTGTTGCAATAGAGTCGTGGGGCTTGAAAGAGCAATGGAATTTTAATCAAATCATGCAGGCGCTTGATGAAAATCAGGAAAAAATAAAAATTCTTAAACAAAATTTTCAAAAAGTTATTGTAATTATTGATTCTCCTTTTTTCACGCTTATTCCTGACGAGCTTTATTCACCTGATAATGCAAAAGATTATCTTGCATTTAATCATACATTCAAACATAATGAAAAGGCTCTTACAGATAATATTTCAAATGTTGCATCAAAAAATATTTACTGGCTTCCTTTCGATTTGGATGTTTTTATTTCTAAATATTTTACAAATTACGAATACAGGCATATTTCAACTATCCTATTAAATTCTGTTTTTTCAGAAACAAAAATGCAGGATAAAGTATTAGTAAATATAAGCGGCAACAATATGCTTATAACTGTTACAGTAGGAAAAGAACTCAAGTATTGTAACACTTTTGTTTTTCACTCGGCTGAAGATTCTATTTTTTATTTATTAAATGTTTTCACCCAGCTTAAATTAAATCCCGATTCTTTCCCTGTATTATTAACAGGTGAATTTGATGAAAATTCGGCAGTTTATAATTTAATATATAAATATATCCGGAATATTTCTTTCGGAAGCAGACCGTCGGCGCTTCAATATTTTTCAGGGATAAATTATATTAAACCACATTTATATTTTAGCATTT
>JAAXXA010000797.1 GCA_013334735.1 Bacteroidota bacterium | reverse complement strand
CAATAACTTCACCTGAAGGTATCCTATCTATTGCCTCGTCATTTTCGGCACTTGAAACTCTCCATACAGACACCTTTGGATAATATATTAACGAAACTAACATTGATATTAAAGCAAACACTTTAGGCCCAAATGGTATAAACACTGCTCTATCCAAAGAATACGTTAATGACTGGATATCAATAAATGTAGAATATGGCATATCAACATGATACTTATACACCTTCCCATTCACATTCATCCTCTTCATCCAATCAAATAGCTCTTTATTTGATATAGCAATTACTTCACTCTGAACAAGATCTTCAAAAAGTGGAAGATAAGCATATATATTTGTAGTTTCCAACAACTCACATATCCCAACTGACTTAACTGGATCATATCCCAACCCAATAACAGTTGATAGTGGAATATCTATATTTGGTATCCACCCCGCAAAATATGGTGTTACAGGGCCAGAATATCTTATAGGATAATGTTCTACACAACTACCATAAATTGGAGCTATTGAGTAATAATAATCAACTACTATAATATCAGAATCCAATATACTTATAAAATACTCTAGCCATAGTGCAATCTTCCTTCTCGACATACTAGATATATCAACGCCAATTCTAATTGTTTTTTTTATATTAAGCGCAGTTGTTATTCTTACAATTTTTTCATCAGTAATATAAAATTCAATATCTTCTCCGAATTCAACAATATTAAAGTCATTTTCTGCATACCAAGCACGATTTTCCTCATAATTTAACTCTTTCTTATAAGAAAAGGCATCAACTATTTTATAATCTGACTGTATCGTAAAATGCTTAGAACAGAATACAGACCTTTTTTCATACCCTAATGATGCAACAAATAGATCATATATTATAATACTCTCAATATTTGGCGTAAAACTATTTATATGCACATTATATTTTAGCATTATAGTGGTAATTGGTATTGATTGGGATTAATTTTTACTCCACTTTCTTGTAGAATATTCACTAATGACTTACTCTTCCCAGGCATAAATACTGGAAGATAATATGCTGTTGCCAGCAGATACGAAAGTCTAAACGTTTTCCCTGATAAATTCGATATTACCTCAGCATCTTCAATCTTTGTTTTATGTATTATAGCCCCGACATTCAATGCCTGCCCTATAGTGTCATGCAATTCTTGTGATATATCCTTATCAACCGTAAAACATAATGGCAAATCGGGATTGAATGATTCACGATAAAGTTCCGCCTTGAAACTATTACCAATAATATCAATTAATTCTAAAAGTCCTTTACTATCATTAGCATTATCATATCTAGGAACAGAAATGGTTTGCAATAGTGCCCTTAAAGTATGCAAAACCGACTTTATTTGCCGTGTCTGCTTCCCCTTATATATTTTTGCTTCACTTTTCTCATGCATATCTTTGATTAATGGATATAACATCCCAATAATTAGTCGAGGATTGCCTTCTACGATCGCGAACAAATTATTAATTCCCGAATAAGCATCTGTATTTATCCGGCTCCTAAACACAATTTTTTTACCCTCTGACTTCAAATATATATCACGAAATATTACAACCTGCTTTATTTTCCTAATCGTCTTTGCACGATCTACACCACCGACCCTCTCCATATAATAAGGGTCTATATTAACATCTTTTAGATACTTATAAAATGATTTATCTTTTTTAGATAAAGAAAAGTAAGGAATATATTAATTTATCGTTACAAAGTTGTTACACACCAAAGCTTGTTCCCATATTTCTCGCCTGTAAAACAAGCGGATTATCAGGTTCAACAAGCTTGAGCTTTCCTGCAACATCTGCGAGAGGGACGG
>JAAXXA010000796.1 GCA_013334735.1 Bacteroidota bacterium | reverse complement strand
GAAAAAGTGGTTGCATATATTCGCTTGCGTGATGGTTTTTTATGGTCAGACGATTTGGAAATGAATATACGATTACGATTGGCAAATAAACTTTCATCAATAGCTACACCTCAGGAAATTAAAGTTATTGAAGAGATACCAAAAAACAAAAGCGGTAAAATTATGCGTCGTGTACTAAAGGCATGGTACATGGGTACTGACCCGGGAGATATTTCTACCTTAGATGTGTAAATTTAAAATAATCCGGCAAACGAATAAAATATTTGTTATTTTTGTAAAACATTTTAAATTACATCAGATATTATGACTGTTAAGGAGCAGATATCATATACAATTCAAACTATTATAACAGGATATACACCTGAAAAGATAATCGTTTTCGGTTCCTTTGCTACTGACAATGCAAATGAAAACAGCGATTTGGACTTGCTTATTATAAAAAAAACCAGCGACCCTTTTTACCATAGATTAAGACAAGTAAGAAAACTTTTCAATAAGCAATTGCTTCCTCTGGATTTATTTGTATATTCTCCAGAAGAATTTGAAGAGAACAAAAATAAAATGAATCATATCGCCAATATAGCAATGAAACAAGGAGTTGTAGCGTATGAAAAATGAATATACTGAATGGATTTCTAAAGCCGAAGAAGACCTTGTAGCATGTAAAGCATTAATGAATATTGAAACTCCGCCATTTTCCATAATTTGTTATCATGCGCAGCAGGTAGCTGAAAAATATATCAAAGCATACCTAACATTTAGGGAAACCGAAATCAGAAAAACACACGACATTATATTGCTTTTAGACGAATATTGTATTCCTATTGATAATGAATTTAACAATATAAAAGATGATGCTTTTATTTTAAGTGATTATTCTGTCAATACCAGATATCCTGGAGATTATTTTCCTCTGAATCACAATGATGCTAATGAAGCCCTTGATGCGGCGAGTAAAATTAAAAGTTTTATTATCGACAAAATTAGTTGATTTTTTTCTATCAAAAATACGAACTTTTTGAAAAGAGGTTCTTTTCAGTAAATGCAAAAGAAGCCGGACAGTAACAGATATCACAACTATAAAATACTATTGCCACCTCAAAAATATTTAGTACAAATTTGCAATCGAATTGCAAATTTGTACTTTTAATTTATGAGATAGTACCCAAAATGATTTTTTTTAATAATATTTCGATTATCAGATAATTTTTATTTTTTTACAAAAAAAAATAAAAAATAGGTATAAATACTGATGTATTTGTAATAATTTGTTTTTAATATTGCCGCCGAAATTTAATTTATCTATGCCAAATATTATAAAAACTACACTTAACTACAAAATATAAAACAATGAACAAAACAAAAACTTTATTTTTATCAGTAGTAATAAGCCTTTTAAATGCGTTAGAAGTATATTCTCAGGTAGCTATTGATGTATCGGGATCGCAACCTAATAGTTCGGCAATGCTGGATGTAGTTTCCTCTGACCGTGGTTTACTTATTCCCCGTGTAGCTTTAACACAAACTACTAATGCTGCACCTGTAACATCTCCTGCTATAAGTTTGTTGGTATATAACACTGCAACAGTTAATGATGTTATTCCCGGATTTTATTATTGGGATGGAAGTAAATGGGTACAGTCAATGGGACCTCAGGGAGCTACAGGGGCAACGGGTGCACAAGGTGTTCAGGGTATAACAGGTGCAACCGGGGTACAAGGTGTTCAGGGAATAACCGGTGTTACAGGAGCAATTGGAGCTACAGGAGCCGCAGGTTCTTTAAATGCCTGGGGTATTACAGGTAGCACGGGAATTAATTCAGGAACAAATTTTA
>JAAXXA010000201.1 GCA_013334735.1 Bacteroidota bacterium | reverse complement strand
GGAGCTTTTAATTAATTATTAATTTTTGTTCTATAAACAGTACGCTACTACGTAGCTAAATACTTGAATAAATTAATATTAATAGACTGACACTTCCTATTTTATTTCTTTTTTAAACGCTTAAATAAATTTCCATTAATTAATTTTTACAATATTATCAATGGTTTTAAATTGCTCCAGAGGAGCATACTGTTTATAAAAAACATTTATTTAAAAACTTCAAAGCTCCAGAGGAGCGTACTGGTAATTATTCATACCAATCAAATAAATATTTTTCATCGTATTCAATATCGAATTGTTTCAATAATTCTATGTATTCTTCTTTAAATGATTTTTTATGATGATGTTCTTCCTGATTATTTATATAATTTATGACATCGGTTAACTGTGAATGAGAATAGGTAAAAGACCCGAATCCTTCCTGCCAATAAAACAGGCCCTTTACCCATCTTCTTTCTTTAATAAACATTGATGTTGCAGTTTTGATGTCCCGAACTAAATCGGAAATGCAAATGTTGGGTTTGAATCCGACAAAAATATGTACATGATCAGGCATACAATTTACAGCCAATAATTTTTGTCCACGATTTTTTATTACACCTGATATGTATTTATGGAGTTCTTCATTATTTTTTTGGGGGATAATATTTTCGCGATTTCTAACCGCAAAAACAATTTGAACATACATTTGTGAAAAGGTGTTTGCCATAGTTATTTACAGATTATTTATTTTAAGGTTACAGGGCGCTCCTAACAGAGCTTTTAATTAATTTTTAACTTTGGTTCTATAAACAGTAAGCTACTACGTAGCAAAAAAATTATTTAAATGATGTTACGCAAATGTATATTTTATTCACAAATAATTTACCTTTTTTAATGAAATCACTCTTTGCTCGAAGTGCAGGTCGCTCCTAACGGAGCTTTAAATTAATTATAAACTTTGTTTCTATAAACAGTACGCTACTACGTAGCTAAATACTTGAATAAATTAATATTGATAGACTGACACTTCCTATTTTATTTCTTTTTTAAACGCTTAAATAAATTTCCATTAATTAATTTTTATAATATTATCAACGGTTTTAAATTGCTCCAGAGGAGCATACTGTTTATAAAAAACATTTATTTAAAAACATCAAAGCTCCGGAGGAGCGTCCTGATAATTATTCATACCAATCAAATAATTTTTTTTACACCATACGCTGGCAAGCATAAAAGTTTCAATAAATTAAATTATTTTGTTCCAGTTGCGCTGATAAATAACGATTGTGATATAGCTCTTACAAAAGGAATTTTTTCAAAAAAATCGCCAACAATTATTACAAATTTAATAAGTGGTTTTGGAATTACCGGAAGAAGAAAATCTTTATACTTCACATCAATATCAACAAATTGATTTTTTATTAACTTCTTTATTATAAATTTTCTAGAAAATGCTTTTTCAGTTGGTTCCAGTTTTGCCATTTTTCTAAAAAAAGGCAATGTATTAAAAATCATATAACAATAAGGGTTTAAAAGATTTGGTTCTAAAAAAATTATCTTACCTCCAGACTTTAAAAGTTTTCTCAGATTTATTAATGTTTCGTCAATATTATAATACAGATGATGCAATATTCCATTTCCAATAACATAATCAAATTTCCTGTTTTCAATTTCCTCTGGTTTATTAAAATCTAAAACCATAAATTCCAAATTATCCCGCTTATATCCTGACTTTGCTAATTCAATAAACGGAACACAAATATCAGTTCCTAAAACAAAATTTTTAGTTTCGGATGCTATATAATTTGAAATTTCACCCCTACCACAACCAATTTCAAGCACATCTTTTTTTTCATCATTCTTCATCAAACCTATAATATAATCAACCCTTCTTTTTGTTCTGATCTGCATAGCAGCCGAATCTCTATATCCCTGATTATATCCTCTGTCGTCTTGTACGTTAATCATTGGTTTGTCTTTCGCTTATAAAATTTTCGATTTTATCACTTGTATTATAATTCTTATTTCCTTTGCGAATAGACGTTCTGATGAACTTAGGACGTTTCTTGGTTTCTTCAAAAATTTTGCTGATGTATTCTCCAATAATTGATACGGCTAATAATTGTATTCCTCCAAAAAATAAAACCAAAACTATAACTGTTGTCAGACCTTGCGGTGTATCAGGCATTATGAATTTCAAAATTACCTGAGTTATTAATGCAAGAAAGGATATCCCTGTTAATACTAAACCAAAAAAACTTAAAAATTCCAAAGGCAGAAAACTAAAAGAGAATATAGCTTTTTTCGCCCATGCAATATTTTTTCGCCAGTTATTAGTTGACACACCAAACATTCTTTCCGGTCGGACATAAGGAACTCCAATTTGATTAAATCCGACCCAAGCTCTTAATCCCCGCAGGAACTGTTCTGTTTCGGGTAATTTTATTAATTCCTTAACAACTTTTTTATCTATCAAAGAAAAATCTCCTGCATCAACTGGTATTTTTATATAAGACAATTTGCTGAATATCCTGTAAAATGCTTTGTAAAGCAAACCCATAACAGGCGACATTTCTCTTTTTACTCTAACGCCATAAACTACTTCGTAGCCCTCAATCCATTTAGCATAAAAATCAGGAATTATTTCAGGTGGATCCTGTAAATCGCCATCCATTAATACAACTCCGTCGCCTGTTGAAATTTCCATTCCACTTACAAATGCCGCCTGAGAACCAAAATTTCGAGAATGTTTTATTCCTATTACATTTGAATCTTTATTACAAATTTCTGCTATAACCTCATCAGTATTATCAGGAGAACAATCGTTAACAAATATTATTTCATACCGAACTTTTAGCTCGCTAAACATTTTAATCAGGCGTTCATACATCATAGGAATTGCCTGAGCATCCTTATAACAAGCGATAACGCATGAAATCTTTCTGTTTAATTTTCTATCCTCAAACGAAGGCAATATATTTTCCTCATAATTAATTTCATTTTGCCAATCAAAAGTAAGTTTTAAACCATCTGCCAATTTAGTTTTACATCTCCATTTTAATTTTTCGTTTGCTTTGTCTGCATTGCCGTACCAATCCTGCAAATCCCACTTTCTGTCGTTCATCGAATTCCATTCAGGTTTATCATTTATGCAAAATTCTTTTCGACATAATTCAACTAGTTCGGCAATTGTAACTTTTTTGCCTGAAGCAATATTAAATGATTCACCATATATTTCGGGAGTTATATTCAATGCGCTGTCAAAAAATGCTTCAATGCAATCTGTAACATAAAGGAAGTCTCTGCTTATTTCAGGAGAAACAAATGGCGGTAATTTTTCTTTGCGGACATTTTCAATTAATCTTGGAATTAATCTATCGGGTTCCTCCCATTTTCCATACACTGAATATAAGCGTAAATTTATGGCAGGGACATTATAATACTTGGCAAAATATTCAATTAAAAAATTTGTTGATGCCTTTGAAACAGCATAATGACTATTAGGATGAAGCTCTTCGTTTTCTTTAGGGGCAACGCAATTAGTGCCATATTCAGAACTTGTTCCGGCATGTATATAACAACTCACATTTTCACAAGCCTGTAATATATTTAATGTTCCTATATAATTAGTTTCATGAATTAAGTTGGTATCCGTTTGTTTGGAATATGCCCCGTGGGCTGCAAAATTAAATACCGATTTGGGATTATATTTTTTAAAAGCTGAGTCAACGGAATGCTTTGAAGTAATATCACAATGTATAATATTTTCGAAAGGAATATTTAATAAACGAAGACGCCACGCGATATTAGAGTCGTGGGTAATTGCATAATAATCTTTTCTGTTTTTCGCTATATTTTCTATGAAATTTGCGCCGATAAATCCGCTTGCGCCAAAAACAAAAATAGGTCCTTCGAGCTTTTTTATTTTATCATCAATTGTGAACTCTGAATATTTCATTAGCCTATAATTTACATTGTTTGGTTATTATATCTGCAATATTATTTATGTCCATACCTGATTGTTTTAAATGGAATTGCTGACTGCCATATTCAGAAGTAGGATACCCCTTTGCATAAAGAGTTTTAAAAAAATCAAGTTTAATACCTTTTGATAATATATCATGCGCTATCTGCTGACCAATACCACCAATACTTGTATGTTCTTCAATAATCAATACTTTTTTTGTTTTATCAATACTATTTAAAAACTCCAGTGTTAATTCCGAATATGGTATTTTAGTAATATTGAATACCTCTGTATTGTTTTGTAAACCGGCAAACTGAATTGATTCAAATAAATTATTTGCAACAGGACCGCAAGCAACAACAGTAATTTTAGGGTTTGAACAATTAGTTAGTTTATTAAAAAATTCATCTGAATTATTTGAAAAATTATTTGGTTTAGCCAAACCAAGCCGAAGATAAGCAGGTTTTTTTTCCGAAATAATATTTTTTAAACAAACATCAACATCTTCTTTAAAAGAAGGCACATAACAATGTATGTTCGGCAATGCTGACAAAATTGCAATATCTTCAATTGCATGATGAGATGAACCCATTATTCCATAACCATATCCACCACCATTACCAACAATATAAACAGGCATATTATGAAAACAAACATCATTTCTGATTTGTTCAAGGCATCTGTATGTTACAAACGGCGCAATACTATAACAAAAAACCTGAAAGCCCTGATGCGCCATTCCTGCTGCAACAGAAATCATACTTTGCTCGGCAACTCCGGTATTTACAAACCTTTCCTGCATTATTTCCTTAACTTCTTCAAGCGCGTTAAAGCCAATATCTCCCGTTAAGAAAATAGTGTTTTTATCTTGTGTTACAATTTGCTTTACTTTTTCTGCAAAAATTCTACGCATTATATTTTTCGTTTATTTCCTGAATAGCCTGATTGTATTGATTCTCATTCATTGGCCAGTAATGCCAGTCAATAGTATTTTCCATATAAGAAACCCCTTTTCCTTTAATTGTATTTGCAATCAACATTTTGGGTTTATTATTTTTTATTTTTTTCAAAAAATCAATTGAATTAGATATTTCGCTTATATCATGTCCGTCAGCAATCTCTTTAACCTCGAACCCCATTTCTATCCACTTTTCTTTTTTAGCAGTATCTCCAAGTACATTATCAGTTCTGTCAAATCCCTGAATTTTATTTTTATCAATAATTACAATTAAATTATTTAATTCATGTTTTGATGCAAAATGAGCTGTTTCCCATGTAGTACCTTCGTTTGTATCTCCATCAGAAATTAACACATAAACAAACGATTTTTCATTTTTAATTTTTTTTGCTTTAGCTATTCCCGCAGCCAAAGGGAATCCATGTCCCAAAGAACCGGTTGCAAAGGGAATACTTTCAAAGGAATTAGGTGCAGGGTGCGCAGGAAGCTTTGTTCCATCTTTATAAAATGTGTTCAATTCATCATCAGATATTTCTCCAATTTCATTTAAACAACAATATAACGCTACAGCAGCATGACCTTTTGATAGAATAAAAACATCTTCTTTTTTCTTAAAATTAAAAAAAACAGAAATTAATATATCTATACAACTTAATGAACACCCAATATGACCGGCATTAGCTTTAAAGTACATTTCAAGCAGCTTTAAGCGAAGTTTTTTTTGCAGGTTTTTTGTTTCAACAATATTCATTTAAAGAAATTATTTTATTAAAATTATTGTGTAAAAGTTAATAGACTTAAAGGTTTACGTAATAATATTCTATATTTATCTACTACAAATAAACTTTCATTACCTTACAAATTTATGAAAATATATTTTTAAAAAAATT
>JAAXXA010000795.1 GCA_013334735.1 Bacteroidota bacterium | reverse complement strand
ATAAATGTTAAAGGACGTTAACAAAAGTTAAAATATGTTAAGCGCCTTTATTAATAAGGTTTTTATAATTTTTTGATTAATTTTGTTAATAATGAACAAAACTACAATTACATTAGTTATTATCCTAATTACGTGTGCGTTAATAGGGCTTGTAGGAATTCAATTATACTGGATTAAAAAAGCTCTTGCCGTAAAAGAAGCCAACTTCGATAAAAGTGTTAACGAAGCTATGACAAATGTAGTATATAAACTTGAAAAACTTGACGTTGCTACCAATATTAGGAATAAAATAATTACAGGAAGAACTAATAATACTCTTTCCAGCACTATTGATTCAATTAACGGAATGTTTGTGAAAGAAATGGAATCAATGGCAAACGATTTCAACATTCAAAAAGCCTCATATATCAGCTATACGAGCAAAAAGGTTACTTATGAATTCGCTGATACGACTTCTGGAAAAGGTATAAAACATTTCGATTCAAGCGTAGTTGTAGTTTTAAATAATGATACTTTAAAAAAGAAAGTTTTTAAAAGCGAAGTCAGACCTATTTCTGTTCCTGAATATTATTTCCCGACAAATCATTTTGACAGCATAAGCGATAAGATTGATAAATTTTTAAAAAAATCATTTTTAATAAGTGATGTTTTTGAAGAAATGTTTAATCATAAATACAATAAATCCTTAGAAGATCGTATTGATACTGCAAAACTTGATTCTCTTATAAAGGCTGAACTTACAGAAAAAGGTGTTTATACTGAATACGAATTTGGTATTTTCAGCCCCGGCAAGAATAATCTTGTATTTGAAAAAACAGGTAAATATCATGACAATCTTATTGAAAACAGCGTTGCTTTCAACCTTTTTCCTAGCGATTTATACAGAACGCCCGAATATCTGCTTATTTATTTTCCCAAAAAAGAAACATATCTTTTTACACAAACATGGGTAATGTTGTTTATTGCAGCTATTTTGATTTTGTTAATTATACTTTCTTTTGTTTACACAATACGTACTATAATCAAGCAAAAAAAACTCAGTGAGATGAAAAATGATTTTATCAACAACATGACTCACGAATTTAAAACACCAATTTCCACAATATCTTTAGCTTGCCAGGCTTTAACGGATGATGATATTTCAAAATCGGAAATGCTTTATAAAAATTACTTAAACGTTATCAGCGACGAAAATAACCGGCTTGGAGTGATGGCTGAAAAAATTCTTCAAACAGCTATTCTCGAAAAAGGGCAAGTAAAATTAAGAAAAGAACCGATAGATATTCATTCTGTTATTAACGATGTAATAAAAAATATCAAACTTCAGATTCACTCCAAAGGAGGAGAAATTGTTACAAAATTATCCGCTCCCATAGGTATTATAAATGCCGACAAGGTTCATATTACAAATGTGATATATAATTTGGTAGATAATGCAAATAAGTACACACCCGAAAATCTAAAAATTATAATATCTACGGAAGGCAGCAGCTCGGGTATATATATTTCGGTTAAGGATAATGGGCCGGGAATAAGCCATGCAAACCTTTCAAAAATTTTCGAAAAACTTTACCGTGTTCCTACAGGGAATTTGCATAATATCAAAGGGTTTGGTCTTGGACTTAGTTATGTGAAAACAATTATTGAAATGCACGAAGGAAATATTGACGTGGAAAGCGAACTTAAAAAAGGATCAAAATTTACTATATATTTGCCTTTTGGAGAATCAAATACATAATTAAAGCTTGTAAATAATTGTAGTTTTTGAAATAATTTATAATTTTAGAATTTAGATTTATGATTTAAAATATTGTTAATCAATCTTAAATCAAAA
>JAAXXA010000200.1 GCA_013334735.1 Bacteroidota bacterium | reverse complement strand
CAAGAATTTTTGTTTGTCCGTCTTCAGAATAAATACCAAACTTAAATGTTCCTCCAACTGTTACTGTAGAAATCTTAAAAGTAATGTTATTCAATGCAATACCACTAAAGAGAGTAAACTTATACACGTGAGCTGTAGTATTTACTGAATTTGTTATTTCTCCAAAATTGTTATACGGATTATATAGAGAAGATGGGCGAGGGAACATGCTCTTATTTATTGCGCCACTTGCAGCTGTCGTTTGCAGTGTTCCATCAGGAAATTTTATACCATCAACCCCAGCAGTGCCACCAACATGAAGCTTTGCAGTAGGGTTCGTCGTCCCTATGCCAACATTGCCTCCGTTTGGTTGAAATAATAATGGTCTATTACTATAATTGTTATAACTTGCTGATTGAATATATGCTGCATGAGTTGATGGGTCAGCTCCAATTCCGATAGCTACATCATAAGAAGTAGTATTATCCGATTGAACCGATAATGGTCCAACAACATTGTTATATAGAGTGCTAGAAACAATATTTAATTTTCCATTCGGACTGGTAGTTCCGATACCTATATTGCCGGTAGTTCGTTGCAGGGTAAATCTATCCACAAAACCGCCGCCAGGATCTCCTGAAAATACCAAATCACCGTCCACTCCCCCTGCATTGTTTATTTTAAATAAACTTATACCATCAGATCGCGCAAAATCAATCCATGTTCCTGAAGACTGACCGGTGCTTGATATTTTTATATTACCCTGATATATATCCAATTTAGCAGCAGGGTTTGTTGACCCGATACCAACATTACCATTACTTGCTATTCTTACTTTTTCTCTTACAATATCACCGCTAGCTGCTGTTGCAAAAACCATATAACCGGCGTTGTTTCCGATTGTTGAATTTTCCTTTAAAGCTTGAATGGCTCCCAAATTTCCAGGTCCAGAGCCATTGTTATGTCTAAACAAAATATTTGATCCGGTACCTGCTGCTCCACTTGTAGTGTTCTCTGAAGATATATCAAGAATATTTCCTGATGAACCCATTATTTGTAATGGGATAGAACCTAATAATGTTGATGTCCCGATACCAACATTACCCATTGAATCAATAATCATTCTTTTGATGTTATTAGTTCGGAAGCCAAGAGAAAAATTATCGGTTGTGCCTATAAAGTTAGTTCCCGTATTTGTTCCCGTACTTCCGGTTAAACCCCATGCATTCAGAGAACCTGCTGCACCGGTAACTCCGGTTGCGCCGGTAGCGCCAGCAGCTCCTGTTGCGCCAGTTGGACCTATTGCCTGTACCCATTGAGTTCCATTCCAGTAATAAAAGCCTGTTCCGCCTCCACCTGTAGGCTCGGTATTGCTGTAAACTAACAAACTAACCACAGGAGCGCCAGTAATAGGCGCATAAACAGCAACATCTGTTAAGCTTACCCGGGGTATTAGTATTCCCTGATTAGTGCTGCTTATATCCAAAATCGCCGTATCATCTGCTTCGGCGCCGGTGGTGTTAATGGCTATGCCTTGAGAAAAGGAGTGAAAAGTGAATAGTGAATAGTGGAAAGCGAAAAAGACATACATGATGCCTCTTGCGATTGGAAATATCCTTTTTGTTTTCATAATTATTAATTGTGATTATTAAATGATCTTTTAAAATATATTTAATATTATTGAATAAAAAAATCCCTTTCTATCACTCTAATGGAACCTTCTACTCGATAATGGATGAATTGTTTTATGGTAATTCTTTTATTTATCAAATCTTATTACAAGAGTATTTTGAATTGTTGCAGACAGTCCAGTAGGACTAATTGTTGCAGGTGCAGTACTTGCTGAAATTGTAAGAGTTCCATGCGTAAGTGGTTTTGAAGTTACTCCGTTTAAAATACTAGCTGTGGCGCCAAATGGTATGTTTGATCCCTCTTTATAAAACATTAGTTGCAAATTTGCAGTACTATTTGAATTTACAGCAATATAATAAATTCCAGGACTAATTACAACATTGTTTAATGCCGTTTCGATCAAAGAATTAGCTGCACTTATTGAAGCTGTGGTTACTGAAAAAATTCGTGTTTGCCCATCTTCCGAATATAATGATACTGTAACAGTTCCAGGGGTTGTAATTGTACTACCGGTTCTGATAGTAAATTTATTGGCAGTAATTCCAAATGGAAAAAATATTTGACCAACATAAAGAGTAGTGTTACTATTTAATGTTTTATTATAAGGGTATTCACCATCAAAAGGAGGAATTGGCAGTGGTAACCAGGTTAAACATGTAGTTCCGCTACCAGCATTTGCAGATAGAACGCCATTTGCGTCAGCAACAACTGCCCGAGAACCAGTACCTGCTAATGCGCTGTTTCGGATATTGCCGCCTTGCACATCCAACAAATCGTTCGGATTTGTTGTTCCAATGCCCACATTACCAGAACTATTTTGAACATAAAAAACTGTTTTTTGTTGAAATGACAGTGATGGTGTATCCTCACTGCCGTAAGTTACAAAACTATTATTTTCAGTATTATAAGAGGCTTTTATCCAAGCCGCTGAACGGGCAGTATTTGAAACACGGACTTCGTCAATAATACCATCAAAAGTACTTGGATATCCCCCATCTTGTCTTCCTATTTTAACTTGTACTGTTCCTCCAAAAGAATCATCAGATTGGTCCTCTCTTGAAGTATTTTCAACAGCGTCAATATATGCAGTAACATCATTGTCTCCGGTTTTAGTGATAACAACATACTTCCATGTACCGGAAGGAATAACATTTCCTGTAACTCTTTGTCTTCTTAAGGTATTGCCTGTTTTTCTGATATGCCAGGTAAATTTTCCGCTTCCGGTAACACCTATTCCCAAATAGTTATCAACATCCTTAACATTTATAATAATTGGAGAAATAAAATTTGATAAAGTTCCGCTCCATTTAATAAAAGCTTCAATTGTAAAATTACTGATTGTTGACGGGTCAATTGTATAATTTGAAGAAATGTAATCATCAGAATTATCAAAATTTTGCGCTTTACCAACTTTTCCATCTGCTTCAGCCGGCTCTCCAGTTCCCTTTTTAGTTCCTGTGGATGAGTTTATAGTTGCATCTGCAATTGTACCGGAAGTGAAATCATTCATGTGCCAAACTCCTTTAAAATTTGAATCCCAAACATTAGTCTGGTCAGCTCCATCAGAAGCAGAAAAATTACCATAATAGATATAAAAATCAGTATTTACGGTTCCTGAAACCGAAGGAACTTTAACCCAGTATTCTGCCAAGCTATTAACATTATCGTGTCTTTCTCGTCCATATTTTAAAAGAGTTGTTCCGTCGGATGAAGTAAAGCGAATATCATTTCCGGAAGAAAGAGCTTTTGAAAAATCAAAATTAGAGGAAGTTAGCTTTACTAAAACCGGGAAATCAGTTAAATCAGCATCAACCTTTAATTCATCTATTGTAATTTTCTTTCTATAATTAAACTCTGAAAGCCAGCCAAGCCAAGAGTATGAAGAGGCATTAGCTTCAATTTGAAAGGGAACTGTTGTTGTTTCTGTAGTTTTTACATATAATCTGGAAGTAGGTTCCGTTGTACCTATACCAAGGTTTCCTAACGAATCAATGATCATTCTTTTAGCGTTATCAGTGCGGAATCCAAGTGATGCATTATCAATAGTACCTATAAAATTAGTTCCCGCATTTGTTCCTGTATTTCCGGTTAATCCCCAAGCATTCAAAGAACCCGCTACACCAGTAGCTCCTGTTGCGCCGGTAGCACCGGCAGCTCCTGTTGCGCCAGTTGGACCTATTGCCTGTAACCATTGTGAACCATTCCAGTAATAAAAACCTGTTCCGCCTCCACCTGTAGGCGCGGTATTGCTGTAAACCAACAAACTAACCACGGGAGCACCAGTAATAGGCGCATAAACAGCAACATCTGTTAAGCTTACCCGAGGTATTAGTATTCCCTGATTGGTGCTGCTTATATCTAAAATCGCCGTATCATCTGCTTCGGCGCCGGTGGTGTTAATGGCTATGCCTTGGGAAAAGGAGTGAAAAGTGAATAGCGAAAAGTGAAAAGCGAAAAAGACATACATGATGCCTCTTGCGATTGGAAATATCCTTTTTGTTTTCATAATTGCTAATTGTGCTTATCAAGCAATATTATACTGCAAATATAATATTTTTTATGACAAACAAAAAATTATTGTTTTACCAAAGCAAAAGGTAAATATACGTATTATGAATCAAGCCAATTTTTAAATGCTGCATATCTGTATCCGCTAACAATAACATCTTTATCTATTTTAGGTTTAAGAGTTAACAGGAACCTGCTTTTGGGATGAATACTTATATTCTCAATGGAACTCATTTTAATGATAAATTGTCTGTTGATCCTGAAAAATAATGAAGGGTTAAGGCATTCAGTAAGCCTGTCCAAGCTGTAATCTATAGGATAACGCTGATTATCTTCGCTAACGATAAATGTAGTTTTTTCGTCAAAATAAAAATATGCAATTTCTTCGATTCCAAAAGTTTTTACTTTGTGCCCGATTGTTAAAAGAAAATGATTTTTATAAGCTACTTCAGATGGTCTCAAAATTTCCATCAATTTCTTAAGTTCGCCAACCTGACTATTATAATGTATCTGTAATTCTTTAAATTTAGAAATACTTTGCGAAAGTTCTTCAAAATTTATAGGTTTCAATAGGTAATCAATACTGTTGACTTTAAAAGCATTTATCATATAATCCTGAAATGCCGTAGTAAAAATAACAGGCGCTTTAATTTTTATACTTTCAAAAATTTTAAAGCAGGAGCCATCCTCCAATTTAATATCCATAAAAATCAAATCGGGCGCCGAATTATTTTCAAACCATTTTAATGTTTCTTTAACTGAAACTAACTTTGCCAATACAGATATTTTATTATCGTATTTTTTAATAAGTTTTTCAAGCCTGTTAGCAGCAAGGGATTCATCTTCAATAATTAAAACATTCATATTTTTAGGTTTTAGTATTTGAATAAAAATTCATCGTATTATTCTTTGCACGGTGTAAATTGTTACATTTGAGTTTCAGGTATAGGGTATAAGGGTATAGGGTATAAGGGTATAACCTGATCTTACTTATACCTTTATGCCGAATACCTCTATACCTTTTTGTATTCATAAAATGCAACAATTTATCCCGTTTTCAATATAAAACATTATCTACTGCAAATGTAAATTTTAAAATGCAATTTATAAAGTTAAATTCTTACTAATAAGATTTATTAATGGAATTTTCACGACAAAATATTCATTTTTCACACCGTACTCAACAGGTTTCTTGGTAAAAAATATATATCGGTTCATTATATTTTTAAACCCTATTCCCGTTGAATTTGTACCATTTTCATGTGGCTGGTAATTATTTCTTATAAAGAGATTATCTTCTTCGTCATTAAATATTTCTATAATCAAAGGACTATCTTTTGAGATAATATTATGTTTAATAGCATTTTCAACAAGTATTTGCAATGTAAGAGGTGGAATAAAAAATTGTTGTTTAGTTTCGTCAACATTAATTTTCCATAATATTTTGTCTTCGAAGCGGATTTTCATAAGAAAAGCAAATGAATGCAAAAATTCAATTTCCGTTTTAAGCAAAACCAGCTCATTATCTTTTTGCTCCAGAACATACCGGTAAGATTTAGCAAGTTTATCTATAAATTTTTCAGAAAGATCAGAATCAATGTGGACAAGTGATGAAAGGACATTCAAGCTATTAAACAGAAAATGCGGATTAACCTGGCTTTTGAGCGCCTCGAACTGCGAGTGCAGTTTTTCACTTTGCAGGTTTGTAAATAATTCTGTAAGTTTATGATAATG
>JAAXXA010000794.1 GCA_013334735.1 Bacteroidota bacterium | reverse complement strand
CACCATGCCGTAAGATAAATGAAAAATACTGTCAGCCCATTGTTTGCCGAGTTTTTTAAGAACCAATTTCAATACATCAAAATGATAGTTTTGTTCGTTCCCAACAACATAAATCAATTTTTCAGGGCTGTAAGCATCATAACGCAGTTGTGCAGTGCCAAGGTCTTGTGTAATGTAAACCGAAGTGCCATCGGCGCGTAAAAGCAGTTTTTCGTCAAGCCCTTCAGAAGTAAGGTCTGCCCATACTGAATTATCATTTTTTCTCGCTATTTTATTTTCTTTTACACCTTTTTCAACAATTTCTTTTCCTGCAAGGTATGTATCGGATTCGTATTGAACAAGGTCGAAATCAATTCCAAGCATTTTATAAGTAATGTCGAAACCTTTATACACCCAGTTGTTCATGGTATTCCAAAGGGTAATTACAGCTTTGTCATTTGCTTCCCATTTGTAAAGCATTTCCTGCGCTTCTATAATTAAAGGAGCTTGTTTTTTTGCATCAGCTTCATCAACACCATTATCAGTAAGTGTTTTAACTTCTTCTCTATAATGCAAGTCAAATAAAACGTAATACTTTCCTACAAGCGCATCACCTTTTAATCCTGATGTTTCAGGTGTTTCACCGTTTCCCCATTTTTGCCAGGCAAGCATCGATTTACAAATATGAATACCACGATTATTGATAAGATTTGTTTTTATAACATCATAACCGTTAGCTTTCAATATTTCAGCAACCGACCAACCGAGCAGATTATTGCGTATATGCCCAAGGTGTAAGGGTTTATTAGTGTTTGGGGAAGAATATTCAATTAATATTTTTTCTGCTTTTTTAATTTTAGCAAAACCATAATTTTTTATTTCTGTTTTTAAAATATAATTACTCCAAAAATCATCGTCAATCATAAGGTTCAGAAATCCCTTAACCACGCTGAAACTTTTTATTTCGGAAACTTCCGATTTCAGATATTCACCTATTTCATTAGCAGTAATATCAGGCGATTTGTGTGAAATTTTAGTAAGCGGGAAAATTACAACAGTAAAATCTCCGCTTTGCACGTAAATGGGAATAGTTTTTTGAACTGTGATCGAATCGCCGCTAATTTCTGTACCATATAGTTTAAGAACAGCTTCGGCGGTTTTATATGCTATTTTTTTTTCTAATTGCATGTTAAGATTTAAAAGGGATTTAATGCAAAAATAAGATAAATATACTGATAGGGAAGGGGAATTAAAAAAATATTTAGAAACTGTTTTGAAATTTTATATTACGTATGTTTTATTTTTAATCTTAAAAGTCACTCAGAGCCGTCCCCCATCATGAGGAGCAAAGCGTCACGAAGGACGGGACGTGTTGAAGAGTGGCTATTCGGTCAACTTCGACACGCTTCTCCTTCAACTAAGGTTTCAGGATAATCGGCTCTCCGCCGTGGCGGATTGACCTCATAAATATGTCATTAAAGAAAATTTGAAAAATTCAAAACAGTTTCTTAGAGATAGTTTAAATTTGATGTTTTTTTTATTAATTTCTTGGTTTAATACCTCAACCCTCTGGTGCGGAAGCAAATAAAAAAAGCCTTTTAATACCTCGATGCTCTGCCTCGGACTTATTCATTAATATCATTGAACCCGGAGGGTTCATACGTTTATAGAAAAATTATTTATATCCATTTGTTCGACCTCTGTGAGGTCGTAGATTTAAATTGTATTTATATTTTATAAACATAAGATGCTTCTGGCATCCCTACAAAATTGCGAATCCCCTTGATCTATTCGCAGAAATACAAAACAACAATATGTATTGAAAATTTTTCCCATAGGATTTAAAATTCCTTGCAAATATTACAAAAC
>JAAXXA010000199.1 GCA_013334735.1 Bacteroidota bacterium | reverse complement strand
AATCAGGACTTTATACTCGTATTCTTGAATATAAGACTCTATACTTTTGTTTCGCAATCAAAAAAGAAATGGAAGCAGAAGCAAAAAATATTGTCATAGCCGAGGATCACGATGTTTTCCGTGAAGGACTAAAAATAGTCCTCTCAAAAATGCCACAAATAAAATCAGTTTTTGGCGCTTCAAATGGTGTGGAACTACTTACCATCCTTGAAAATAAAAAAATCGACATAGTGTTGATGGATATTGAAATGCCTTGTATGGATGGAGTGGAAGCAGCTAAAATTATTAAGAAAAAATACCCTCAAACCCGAATTGTAGCTCTTACTCTGTTTAACGATATGGAATATTTAAGCCGTATTATTTCGGTTGGAGTAAATGCTTTTCTGCCTAAAAATGCCGACAAATACGAAATTATGAGAGCCATTGATATGGTTATTGAAAATAAGTGCGCATTACCAATAAATATAAATCTATTAATAAACAATTCAAAATTCAAATTTATGAAAACTACTAAAATTCTTATTGTAGATGATGATATTGACATTATCACAGTACTTGAAACCATTTTGAGTAAAAAAGGATACCAGGTAATTACTGCTATGAATAAAGTAGAAGGTATTAAAAAAATCAGAGAAGAAAAGCCTGATTTAGCTATACTTGATGTAATGATGACAACGCATTTCGAAGGTTTTGAACTGGCAAAAGAAATAACCGACGATCCTGAATTAAAGAACATTCCTGTTCTAATGCAAACTTCGGTTGAAGTGCTTGTTACCACTCGTCCTGATGTACAGGAAATGGCAAGGGATTTCAGAAAAAATCCGGGTTTCAAAGATTTACATGTTTTATTGGTAAAGGACATGGTAAGCGGCAACGCGGGTATAGATTATTTATCGGAAAGCGGACAAACCATTTGGTTTCCTGTAGCCGGCTTCCTTAGCAAACCGGTGGATACGGGAAAGATAATTACTGAACTTGAAAGAGTATTGGCTAAAAATAATTCCGTTTGTTAATCTTTTATAATATTTAAAATGGAAAAGATAAAAGAAATATTAGATTCATATACAGGCAGTAAACGCAACAATTTAATCCCTCTGCTTCAGGACATTCAGGATCAGTACGGCTATTTGTCAGAGACGTCGGTTGTTGAAGTAGGAAGGCTTTTAAAAATGCCTGTAAGCAAGATTTATGGCGTGGCTACTTTTTATAACCAGTTTCGTTTTATCCCAAAGGGTAAATATAACATCATGGTTTGCAGAGGTACTGCCTGCCATGTGTTAGGTTCTTCAACGGTGTTAAAGGAACTGGAAAAAACTTTAAAAATTAAAGCAGGGCAAACCACCAGAGACGGATTGTTTAGTATTGAAGTTGTAGCGTGTATAGGAGCCTGCGGCTTAGCCCCTGTAATTTCGGTGAATGGTGAATTTTATGCTAAAATTACCTCCGAAAAAGTTGTCGAAATAATTAATAACTACAGAAATCAAGAAATACAATCATGAAAACAACTGATATAAATGTTGAAAACATGCTCGTCAGCTATTTGTCGGGTAAAACTACTGTAGATGATAAAAACACTATCTCTAAACTTTTTTCTGATTTTCGAAAAGAAAGTCGTGAAAATACTGTTGTATGGGTTGGCGCAGGAACATGCGGGCTTGGAGCCGGCGCCGGAAAAACTATTATAGAGATCAAAAATTATTTTAGTAATAATGGTATCAATGCTGAAATCATAGAAACCGGATGTATAGGTCTTTGTTCTTCCGAACCTATTGTAGATGTGGCATTGCCGGGCAAAAAAAGAATTTCTTTTGAAAATGTTACTGCCGATAAAGTTAAAGCATTGTTTGATGATATCTTTTCCGATAATGTATCTGCTCAATCCGTAATAGGGCAGTATGGTTCTGACACAGGTGAGTTATGGAAAGGAATTCCATTGTTCCAAGAACATTCTTTTTTTAAAAGTCAGAAAAGAATAGTGCTGAAAAATTGCGGAATTATTGACCCTTCCAGTATTAATGAGTACATCGCGCATGGCGGTTATAAGTCAATTTTTACGACATTAAATGCAAAAACACCTACACAAGTTTGTCGTCAAATTGAACTTAGCGGTCTTAGAGGCAGGGGAGGTGGCGGTTTTCCTACAGGAAAAAAATGGAAAACAGCGCTTTTTGAAAAGAATCAGCAAAAATATTTGATTTGCAATGCAGATGAAGGAGATCCAGGCGCATTTATGGACAGAGCCGTTATAGAAAGCGATCCACATAGTGTAATCGAAGGAATGATCACTGGCGCTTTTGCAATAGGCGCTTCACAGGCATATATTTATATACGTGCAGAGTACCCGCTTGCCATTTCACGATTGATAATAGCACTGGAACAAGCTAAATCTTATGGACTTTTAGGCAAAAATATATTTAATACAGGTTTTGATTTAGAAATAAAAATTAAAAAAGGCGCTGGAGCTTTTGTATGTGGTGAAGAAACAGCTTTAATGCAAAGCATTGAAGGAAAACGAGGAATGCCTAAGCCCCGACCGCCTTATCCTGCTGTTGTAGGCTTGTTCAATAAACCTACTATAATTAATAATGTTGAAACATTTGCCAATGTTGCAGCCATAATGCAAAACGGTGAAGAATGGTTTAGCAGTATAGGTACTGAAAAAAGCAAGGGTACAAAAGTCTTTGCCTTATCAGGAAAAGTAGAAAAAACAGGATTGGTAGAAATCCCAATGGGGACTACATTACGCCATATATTATTTGATATTGCAGGCGGCGTTAGGGATAATAAAAAATTCAAAGCTGTTCAAATGGGAGGACCTTCGGGTGGATGTGTTACCGAGGAAAACCTTGATATTATTGTAGATTATGATTCATTGCTAAATGTAGGGGCTATGATGGGATCAGGAGGAATGGTTGTTATGGACGAAACAACATGCATGGTAGATATTGCTAAATTCTTTATGGATTTTATTCAAAAAGAAAGTTGCGGAAAGTGTATTCCATGCAGAGAAGGGACTAAAAGAATGTTGGAAATATTAGAAGCAATAACTAATAAACCTTCATCGGAAGATAATAAGGAAGCGCTGGTTAGATTTCAGGGCGTTATCATGTTGGAAGAGCTCAGTAAAGTTATTAAAGAAACATCTCTTTGCGGTTTGGGACAGTCGGCTCCTAATCCCGTGTTAAGCACTATAAAATGGTTTCGTAAAGAATATGAAGAACATATTTTTGAAAGAAAGTGCAGCGCAAACATTTGTACAAATCTTCGTAAGTATTATATCGATGCTGAAAAATGTACAGGATGTATGGCTTGTTTAAAAAAATGTCCTTCATCAGCTATCATAGGTGGCAAAAAAACGCGGCATATTATTTTGCAGGATAAATGTATCGGTTGTGGAGCATGTTCTGATGCCTGTAAATTCAACGCTATTTTCTATAATTAATATAATAATTCAGATTATTAAAAAAGAAAAAATATGAAACTGAACATAAAAATAAACGAAAAATCCGTTGAGGCTGTTAAAGGCGAAAAGCTTTTAGATACTATTGAAAGAAGCGGAATTAAAATTCCCACATTATGCCATATCAAAAATATGTTACCATCAGGAACATGCAGAATGTGTTTGGTTGAAAACGTAAATAATGGTCGTTTAATTACAGCTTGTTCTACTCCTGCCGAAGAAGGAATGAGTATATTGACACATTCGCCAAGGGTGGTTAATGCCAGAAAAACTATTGTTGAACTACTGCTGTCCAATCATCCTGATGATTGCCTTTATTGTGCAAGAAATAAAAATTGCGAATTACAAAATTTATCAGAAGAATTAGATATCAAACAAAGGCGCATAAACGGAGTAAAAAACAGCCATAATATGGATGTTTCAGGACAAAGTATCAGCCGCGATCCGGACAAATGTATTTTATGCGGGAGATGTGTAAGAGTATGCGAAGAAATTATCGGGGTTTCAGCAATTGATTTCGTGAATAGGGGAAGTAAAACCATGGTAAGTCCTGCTTTTAACAAAAGTATAAATGTTTCGTCATGTGTTAATTGCGGACAGTGTCTGATGGTTTGTCCAACCGGCGCCATTACCGAGAAACCGCATTTGGATCAGGTGATGAGTGCATTAAGGAATCCGTCTAAAAAAGTAATAGTGCAGTATGCTCCTGCTGTAACTGTTTCTATTGCCGAAGAATTTGGTTTGGAAGCAGGAAAAGATATGAATGGAATTCTGAATGCCGCGATTAGAAAAATAGGATTTTACAGGGTTTTCGATACAAGTTTTGCTGCTGATTTAACAATAATGGAAGAAGCTGCGGAGCTTATAGACAGGATAGAAAATAAAAAAACACTACCTATGTTTACAAGTTGTTGTCCTGGCTGGGTTAAATATGTTGAAGAGTTTATGCCCGAAATTATTCCAAATCTTTCCACATGCAAGTCGCCACAGCAAATGATGGGAGCAGTAATTAAAAACTATTATGCTACAATTGAAAATATTGATAAAGAAGAAATATATTCTGTAGCTGTTATGCCTTGTACTGCTAAAAAATTTGAAGCGCAGAGGGAAGAAATGACATCAGATGGAATTTCGGACGTTGATGCCGTATTAACTACCCGTGAAATGGCAAAATTAATTCGCTTATATAATATCGATATAAAAAATTTGGAGCCTGAAGATGCTGATTCTCCTTTAGGAACAAGAACTACAGCAGGAAAAATTTTCGGCGCCAGCGGTGGTGTTATGGAAGCTGCTTTACGAACAGCATTTTTCATGATAACGGGAAAAGAATTGGAAAGATTTGCACTTGAGGAATTACGCGATTTCAGAGGTGTAAAACAAACCCGTTTAAACATTGGTGATTTAGACGTTGGTGTAGCTGTAATTAATGGTTTGGGAAATGCCGAATCGTTTATCCGCGGTGTTGCGCTGGGAAGCGGGAATTTACAATTTGTTGAAGTTATGTGCTGTCCGGGAGGTTGTATTGCAGGAGGAGGACAGCATATAGGCGCTGAAAAAGAATCCATTTATGCAAGAGTTGCAGCGCTATACAATATCGACAAAAATGAAACTCTTCGTGTTTCTCACGAAAACCCACAGGTAAAAGAGTTATACTCGAAATATCTTGGAAAGCCAAACAAACAACTTAGCCATGAATTACTACATACTACATACAAAAAAAGAGATGTGATGAAATAACAATAGTAAAAATTTCACTTCATGAAACCCAAAAATATACCATTAGTAAGAACAATAGAGGAAAGGTGTAAAACTTGTTACACTTGTGTAAGAGAGTGCCCTGCAAAAGCCATTAAAATACAGAACGGGCAGGCAATGGTTATTGAAAAACGTTGTATCGGCTGTGGGAACTGTGTAAAAGTATGCAGTCAGGGTGCAAAAGTTTATTATAAATCAAAAGATGCAATAATATCCCTTTTAAATAGCACTGATCATATCGTTGCAGCCATTGCGCCCAGTTTTGCCGCTGAATTTAGCGAATATGAAGATCATAAAATAATAGTAGGAATGATAAAAGCTCTGGGTTTTAAAGAGGTTTTTGAAGTAGCATTTGGCGCCGATATCGTAGCCGACAGATATAATAAATTATTCAGCGGAAATAAAAAGGAACATTATATTTCTTCTGATTGTCCTGCAATTGTAAATTATATTGAAAAATATTATCCTCATCTGGTTAAGCATTTGGTACCTGTTGTTTCTCCTATGATTGCCACAGCGCGAATTATTAAACATATTTATGGTAACGATTTAAAAATTGTTTTTATCGGACCATGTATAGCAAAAAAAGATGAAAGTGACGAAGTGGAAGAAGTGCTGACTTTTACAGAATTAAGAAGTCTTTTAGCCGAAAGAAATATAACATCTGCTAATTCGGAACCTTCCGATTTTAACGAACCGGTAGG
>JAAXXA010000793.1 GCA_013334735.1 Bacteroidota bacterium | reverse complement strand
ATTCCGCTATTGTTAAATTCCAATACAGCTTTAGCGGTATTTTCGATTGCTATCCTAGGCAGAATACAAGGTCCTGCATTAAAATTATGTACTTTTTTCATGGGTTAAATTTTATTGTTAGTAATTAAATTCCTAAATATTTTGCTCAAAATTGCAAAATATTTTAATATGAAACTAAAGTGATGAAAGATATTTTTTCTTTATATTTTCATAATGATGAAAAAGTCTGTAAAGATCAAGGCATCCGCCATGGTGGAATAAGCCTATCAGTAAATGATGTTATTAAAAAAATAGAGATTCCTCATCCCGATAAAAATCGGTATTCGGAATGACAGATTGGATTGAAGTATAAGGGGGAGAAGAGGATGTGATTTGCCAAATGCAAATCACATCCTCTTCTCCCCCCATTAAAAAAAAAAATTGTCATTCCGAAAGTAGCACAGCGAATTGAGGAATCTCTTAATAAAATTACTTTACTTATGAATAAATTTATATTTGTTTAACATCAGTCAAAAAATTTAAAGGGTTGTTTTTAAAAATTACTTAGAATGTTCTTTTTGTTCCTTCAATATTTCTTTGCGATGTTGTTTTTCCTGTTTGCTTTCTTTTGGTAAACGGGCATCCACCTCTTTCAAAAAATCCCATTTCCCATTTTTGAAAATAAAAGCATCGAAAACATTTGTTTCAGGGAAATAAAACTGATATTGTCCTGCAAGATTTGTATTTAATGGGGAAACCCTGTCAAACACTATCATTTCGGCTTTTTTCTTTCCGTGGAGCATGTATTGTTTTTCATATTTAAGCGACATACTTACAGTAGATGAATATTCAAAAATCATACGTTTATATATTTTCTTATTGTACCTGAACATTGGAGAGCCAAACATGGGTTTATCACCTGATTTGAAATACAAGATATCTATAATTTTCTTTTGTGTTAGTTTATCGTTCCCATCCCAGCCAAGCAAGGTGTAATAGATTTTCTTCCCTGACTTATTTTGAATTAATTTGTAATAATGCGCTCCGTACCAACGTAAATTACTTAGTATTTGCATATCGGGATTTAAAATTGTTTCGGAACTGTCGTTAAGAGGGAAGATTTTATATTTTTTTTCTTTTTCACTCCATGCTTGTATAAAGCCAAAATATTCATAGGTATCATCAGTTTTCCGGAGATTCCAGTTAAATATTTTCAGTTTATTATCAGGAGAAGTCAATCGGGCAATAGTGGTAAGGGAATCAAAAGGATAATCAAAAGATTTTTCGGTAAGTAAAGCGCTTTCCAAAAGAGTAAGGAATTTTTCGTTAGCGTTGTATTTAATGAAATCGGTATGTCCGTCAACAATTATTTTTCCTAAAACTTTTAGTGAATCTTCAAATTTCTTCATTTCAGATTCGTTCTGCGAAAAAATAAAGATTGAGTGAGAAAATAGGATAAAAATTAAAAAGAGTTTTTTCATTTATTTATAACCGAAATTAAAATATTGTTAACTTGAATAGCAAAATTATAATAATATTGCATAGATGATTAAACCATTTGTTATTTTTGTTGATATTCTACAATCATGTATAACTTATCAAAAAACATATTTCCTTTTTCTGAACTAGGCAAACGCCTTAATAAATATATAAACTCGGGGTTTCCTGATTTATTTGAAGAAGCAATTCAAATGAGTGTATCCAATAATCCATGGTTTCCAAGAGAAAATATAATTTATTCTTTAAAAGCTATAGCCTCATCACTGTCAAAAGATAATTTAGAAAAATGGTTAAGCCCATACTCCGACAAGGCTTTAAGTACTGCATCTAAAAAAGTTGCTGTAATAATGGCAGGCAACATTCCTCTAGTGGGG
>JAAXXA010000198.1 GCA_013334735.1 Bacteroidota bacterium | reverse complement strand
AGGTCATTTTTTGCATTATGGCTAATGATTGGCTGCTTGGTGTTCAGGCGGGTTCTATAGCAACATTCCTGTCACTCCGTTACAAAGTTAATTAATTACTTCAACATTTAATTTTGTACTTCCGCCCCACCTGACACCAATCAATGCAGCTAGTTATTAGCTGTTTTATTACCGTTAAATGATCGTCTGTCCTTACCAATCCCATACTCCATTATAGCTAAATGTTTTAAATTTTGGCTTTTTGGGTGGTGTCTGAACCGAAACTATTATTCTGTTTTTTTTCTTGTCTACAAATGTCTGTATTTGATATGTATGTTTGATTTCTTTTTTCCTCCTCTCTGTATATTTCTTTTCGGCTCCTTCATAAATAACACATCCGTGGGACCATATTTGTATTTTTTCGTATGGTAATGGTTGAATACTTTTTAGTTTTGAGTAACTTTCAAGCATAGGTCTTAAAGTGTAATTGTATGTTACATTATTTTTATACCAAATTAAAAATCCTTCATATTCATTTTTTGTATCAAGCTGTTTCCCATTACGAAATAAGTATTTTGGTATTGAGTCATCCGAAATGAAATATCTTTCAATAATTTTAAATGAACTATCTAGATCACAAATTGTCGCTTGAATAAATGCATAGTCATAACTAATAGTGTCAAGTCTTGAATAAAGATTCGTTTTGTATCCTTGAGAGTATATGTCCAAGAATTTTTTAGTTGCATTTGAGTCCAACTGTGAAATTGTTACCACAGTTGCAGAGTCAATAGTCATAGTTACTTGGGAATAACATAAACCAAAATTTAAAATTTCGAATAATATTACTAAAAATATTTTCATAAAATTGCTTATAGCTTGCAGCTCATAGCTTGTACCTTGTACCTTGTGCCTTGTGCCTTGTCCCTTGTGCCTTGTGCCTTGTGCCTCCCCCTTCAACCCTTATCACGGAATTACAATCTTCAACGACTTTGGATAAATTTTAACAACAGCCTCATTAATTTTTCCATTAGCATCGCCATCAACATGGCATTCTTCGGGTATTTCACAACTAACTACAGCATCTTTTATTCTAAATATTTCAACTTTTTTGGATTTTTGAATATTTTTTAAAAAAAGTTTGGGCGATATCATAGCGAGCTTTAATGCCGACATTTTACTGATTACACATAGGTCAATATACCCATCTGTTACAGATGCTTTAGGAGCAATGCTTATATTAAATCCAAACTGATTTGAATTTGCAAAACTCACTAAAAGAGCTGTTCGTTTTATTTGTTTGTTATCGAAAGATATTGTGAATTCCTGAGGTGAATATTTAAAAAATTCTCTTATTGTTATTTTTAAATATGCCCAAAATCCGCGTAGTTTGGTTAATGCGAATTTTTCAGCTATTACGGCATCAAAACCCATTCCTGCGATACTTATGAATGAGTTGCCATTTAATGTAGCTGTATCTATTTCTAAAATTTTGCATGAATTTATTATTTTAATCGCTTTTGAAATGTTTAAGGGAATGTTTAAATAATTTGCCAGACCGTTTCCCGAACCTGCCGGAATTATTGCCATAGCTGTATTGCTTTTTAAAATGCTGCTTGCCACATCGTTAATAGATCCATCTCCCCCAACAGCAACAACTATATCAATTCCTTTCTCGGCTGCTTCTTTAGCAATTTCAATAGCATGATGAGGATACTGTGTATATTTAATTGAATAATCAAATTTTATTAAGTCAAGCTTACGAAAAATTACAGACTCAATATTTTTTTGCTTCCCAATACCCGAAATAGGATTGATTATAAACAGTATTTTCTTTTTATTTTCCAATTCTTTTTAATGTGAATGAATAAAATTCTTATATATTTATTTAAAATGGTAATCCGCATGAAGTCATCCGAATACCGGTTACCGATTACTGATTACCGATTACAATTATATTTTTTTCAGTTAAGTACCATTTTATTTTTTGATATACGTTGATTATAACTTTGAATTATAGCTTTAATTTTTTGCTCAGCTTCTTTTTTTATAATAAGAGAATTATTTATAAGATTATTTTTCATTAAATTATCTTTAGAAATATCATATAGTGATATACCTGATTTTCCATCAAAAATAAATGCAAAGTTTTTATATACTATTTGATATGTTTCATTTGTATAATTAACAGCAAAATGTATAGCAGATGTATCAAAAACACTTTCACCAAAACTAATAAAATTTTTATTATAATGCAGATAATCCAGCACCGAAGGCATAATATCTATTTGCTGAGTAATAATTGCGCTTTCTCCTTTTAGGGAGCTATTATGTTGATAAAAAATAAGTGGTATTGCATACATTCCTGCTCTAGTTTGATATTGAGAGTGAACCGATTCGGAAGTATGATCAGCGGTTATTACAAAAAGTGTACTGTCGAACCATGGTTTTTGAGAAATATTCTGAAAAAATCTTTTCAATGCAAAATCAGTGTACATAATACTCTTATGGATCGGAAGTTTCCCTGTTGAAAATTTTAAAGCGTATTTTTCAGGAATTTTATAAGGATGATGCGAAGATAAAGTGAATATTCCGGCAATAAATGGCTTCGGAAACTCTTCAAATTTCTTAATTGTATATTGCAAAAATTCCTCATCATAAATACCCCATTTCCCATCAAAATCCTTTTCATTATTATATTCATTTCGCCCATAATAATTATCAAAACCGGCTGTTTTTGCAAAATTATCAAACCCCATAGTGCCATTAGCTCCGCCATGAAAGAAAGCAGAATAATAACCATTTTGTTTTAACAAACTCGATATACTGTTGATATTATTTCCTGCGTACATCGAAGTAATATACGCATCATTCATTAATGAAGGAATACTTGCCAAAATAGCAGGTATAGCCTCAATTGATCTTTTTCCATTTGCATAAGCATTTGTAAAAACAAGACTTTCTCTGATTAGAGAATCAAGAAAAGGCGTATAACCTTTATAATTGCCATTATCAAAATTTTTATTAAAATAGCCAAAGTACTCTTTTGAAAAGCTTTCAAGAATTACAACAACTACATTTAGTTTCTTAAAAGTTTTTTTGTTCGAAGAATATGAACGGACAGGCGAATAAATACTTTTCAATGTTTTATTATCGAAATATTCAATATTTTTTATTCCTGATTTACCCAGGGTTTTTATTATTGTAAAAGGTGTATTCAAAACTAAGGCTACATTATTAACGGAGGTATATTCCGATGCAGTCATAATACTAATAGGTCTTAGTTGAAGCCCTCCTCTAAATCCCACAACACCTAATATTACACAAGTAATAAAAATAAAAATTTCTTTTACATAGAGATGTATTAGTTTTTCAACATATTGGTTATTTTTTAAAACAATCTTTGTATTTATAAAAAACTTTATAGTAAGAAAAACTAGTACTATCAATATAACGGACAAGTACCAAAAATCTTTGATATACTGTGGTAACAAAGTATAAAAATCAGAGCCCAGACCTTGCACATTAAAAAAGTCGGATGTTGTTCTGGCAACTTCAAATTTGAAAAATTCGCAATCCAAAAGATTAAATATTAATACTACTATTGTTGAAAACACATAAACAACAAGAAGAATTTTTTGATAAATTGAATTACGCTTAAGGTGAAAAGGTATAAAACTTAAAAGTATAAATGGAGAATAACAGGCAATAATGGCTGACAAATCGAAACGCAGACCATAAAATAATAAAGGCAGGAAATCTCCAAAGCTTAGCTCCTGAAAGTATTGGCGATTAAAAATAAAAAACAATATTCTCGTAAGAGAAAAAAGAAAGAAAGCAAAAACAATTCTTAAAAAAAATATTTTATAATATCCGCCTGTAAGTAATTTTTTCATCATCCACAAAAATACAAAGAAATGTGAAAAAATCAAGCTGAATTGAAAACAGTGTTTATTTTGTATTCAGTAAAAAAAATGTAATCGGTATTCACAAATAAAACTTCCGATTACTGTTTACCGTTTACTTATTACATATTTGAAAAAATATATAATTTGATTCAGTTTTTAGAATATAATAACTTTAACCGTTCTTTGTACTTCCACAGCAGCATTACCGGCTATGTCCGACACATTGTATTTTACATAGTAGAAACCCGTATCTGCAGTATTTACATTATTGGTTACAATAATTTTTGACGAAATATCTCCATCTGTTTCATCTAACGCAGATGCTCCCGGATCAACATAAACCGTCCCCTTTCCCGCAAGATAAGGATTTTCACCTTTTATTTTAATGACAGGAGGAGTACTATCTTTTTTTTCGTCTTTTTTACAAGAAAAACCTGTAGTTGACAGCACAAAAATTAACGAATAGAAAAAAATATTTTTCATGGTATAAATATTTTAAATTTAGAATAGTTATCTTTGATTACACACCTATATAATTCAGTTCAGGTACATAAATTTAATAAAATTCAGTATAAATCATTTTGAAGATAATTCAAAAAATACAGAAAGGATTTGATAAAGTTCAGCAGAAGCATTTTCGGGATAGGCAAAATTATTATCATCATTACATCCTATTAATTCTTTAATAAAAAAACTATATTTTTGAGTATTATAATTAGGCTTTGCTGTTACTTTAGATAAAATTTCATCTTTCTCTTTAAGATACTTATCAATTTTATTTTTTTCAGATTTAGTTTTTCCTATATAAACAGCATTACTTTTTGTACTTAATGTAGAATCGTACAAATTATTAATATTATACTTATCCGGTAAAGATTGAAGATTTTTATACAAATAAGCGTTATTATTTTTAATAACAATCATTTTATTGTAATCCCATTTTTCTTCAAATTTTAAAACTATCTTGCTTTTTATTTTTGTGCCATTTTTAACAATTCTTTCATTTTGTTGAGTTTTGGTTTCATTTTTTTTAGGTGCATTAACACGATTTTCGTGTAATACATAAGAAGAATCACCTCTTTCAAAAATCATATCATTTCCTTTTGTATAATAAATCCAATTATGGGGAATAAAAGAAATTATTTTATTTAGGATAGTGTCGTGGCTAAACACAATAGAATCAATATTTACATTTTGTCCGAAAGCAGGAAAAATCAAGAAAAGGATCGAATTAATAATAAAAAACTTTTTCATATAGACTGTATTAGCGTATTTAAACTCGCTTAAAACAATTTTTATACCTAAAAAAAAAAGATACCATGTATGGTATCTTTTTTTTTTTTTGATAATAACCAATTAGTTTTTGGTATAAATACCTTGACCTGTAACAGTTGTTCCATTAGTGGTTTCAGTATAATTAATTGTAAAAGATGTAAAATCTTTAGCATAAGTTCCTGAACCTGAAAAAACTCTGTCAGCTGCGGGATTACCACAAGTAACAGTTTGCTGAGGAATAGTAATTGCAGTTCCGCTGATAGTAGCATAAACAGTTCCATTAACATAGAATGCAAATTTTGTAGTATTCATTTTATTGTCTGTTACAGTAGAAGATGTTATTGTTTCAGGATAAGTTCCGTTAGAAACAGTACCTGTAAAATCTTCAACTGTATATGAACCTGCAAGATATTGAGCTCCGCTAACAATAACAGTTAGAGTTTTTGTTGATACGTTTCCTGCTTTATCTGTTGCTGTATAAGTAATTAAATATTCACCTGCGGAATTTGTATTAACAGATCCACTAGCAACAACATCAATTACACCATCTTGATCATCATTAGCTGTAGCTCCCGGATCGGTGAAAGTAGCAAATTGAGTAATGGTTACTTTTTCTGCTCCTGCAAGAGTTATAACTGGTTTTCCGGTATCATCTTTTGTACAAGATGTAAATAAAGTTGCGCCAAAAATCATAGTCAAAGCTGCAACAGATAAGATAACTTTTTTCATAGAATTAATTTTTTGTTGGTTAATACTTTTATTTATTGTTTTTTTATAAATATAATTT
>JAAXXA010000792.1 GCA_013334735.1 Bacteroidota bacterium | reverse complement strand
TATTAATACTCATATATTCCTTGAAAATTTCCCCGGAACCATTTCTGCGCCTATTAAATTAACTATCCCAACTCTATCTGCTTCTTATCTTAATATGTTGGTTAGCTTGGATAGTATTCATTTTACCGAAGCAGGACAAGTTTTTTCTTCAGCAACCACATCAACAAACAGAAATATGGTTGACCAATACGGAAATATTCTTACACTTCGCACCAGTAATTACGCTACTTTTCAACCTGATTTAATTCCTTCAGGAACAGGAACTGTTACAGGTGTCCTTAGTATTTTTAATGGAGGTTACCAGTTTTTTATCAGAGATTTAAACGATTTAAAAGGGTTTAATAATTAAGTTGACCCTTCGGCTACGCTCAGGGGAACCAAGGCATAAGGGACAAGGTAATAAGGTAAAAAGATAAAATACCGATTACCGATTCGGACACTGAAGTTCCCGAAGTACCGAAGTACCGATTACCGATTACCGATTACCGATTACCGATTACCGAATAACTAATAACCAATAACTTAATAACTATTAACACATTTTCAAATTGACACATTTTCAAATTTTCAAATTAGTACATTTTCAAATTGACACACAAACACATTACTAAAATATAACACAACATGAACAAATTAAGCAAATTTTTCGTATCCATTTTCATCATATCAGGAATGGCTCTTATAAGCAGCTGCGTAAAAACTGAATTTGATCCGGTGCCTTTAGTTACTCCTCATGCTGATTTAACTTCAAATACTACAATTGCGGCTCTCAATCAATATTATATTGACTCCATACCTAATGTGGATGGTGTTCATTTTGGAATGATTGACGACGATATAATCATTGAAGGAGTGGTGGTTGGTACCGATGAATCAGGGAATTTTTACAAACAACTTTTTATAGAAGATGGAACTGCAGGACTTCAGATAATGTTAGATCAAACTAGTCTTTATACAACTTACAGACTTGGTCAGAGAATATTTATCAAATGCAAAGGCTTATATCTGGGAGAATATGGTGGGAATATGCAGTTAGGTTCATTATATGATGGGGGGATTGGACGTTTACCAGGCGCTTATATCAAATATTATTTCTTTTTGGAAGGCTTACCCGAAGCTGTTCCTGCACCTGTCTCAGTTTCTATACCTGCATTATCGGCTACTAATTTGAATATGCTTGTTACAATTGACAGTGTAAGTTTTCCTGATGCAGGACAAACATTTGCTACCACCACAGCTACTACCAATCATAATATGGTTGATAAAAATGGAAATATCATTTTAATTCGAACTAGCAACTATGCAAATTTTGCAGGCAGTTTACTTCCTTATGGAATAGGATCTGTAACAGGGATACTTACAATTTATAATGGTGATTACCAATTTTATGTAAGAGACTTGAATGATTTAAAAGATTTTGATAATAATCCACCAATTCTAAGCGAAGGATTTTCAACCGCCGGCTCATTAGGAGTTTTTACTCAATATAGTGTCGCAGGAGACCAAATATGGTCTCAATCTTCATATAACTCCGATTTTTTCGCAAAAATGAGCGGTTATGCAAATTCAACATATAATGCTAATGAAGACTGGCTTATCTCTCCTTCAATGAATCTGGACTTATACTCAAACGAAAAATTAAATTTCTTTACTGAAATGAAATATGGAACTGCAGGTGATGGTTCTTTCAAATTGTATTTTTCTACGGATTATTCTTCAGGCGCTCCAACTACCGGTACATGGACAGAAATTACCGGATTAACTTTATCAACAGGTAACTATACTAAAGTACAATCAGGAGATGTTGATCTTTCAGCTGTCATCGGAACAAATGTTCATATCGCTTTTAAATATA
>JAAXXA010000197.1 GCA_013334735.1 Bacteroidota bacterium | reverse complement strand
CGGCTGTCCGATTAATTTTTTTGTTTTATCTTTGCTCATAGCCCTAAATTTGAAACTTAGGCAAAGATGGCAAGTATATCGGTATATTCAGATATGCTTGCCTATTTTTAGTCGGACATCAGTGAATCTTTAATGTTACTCAAAACCACACTTCGAGACGAGGCTATAAGTTAATTGTAAAAAACAAACTTTATTAAGCCTCTCCTCAGTGTGACCACACATTGTCATAAAGCTACGTTCTTTAATTGCAGTCATCAGTCATACAGAGGAGGTTGTTTCCGCTTAGGAAGCATCCGTCTCGAAGTATGACATTCCAAAAGTACAAAGTTTATGTATTACTTTTTGTATTTCTATTATTGTAATTTGTTTTATGTCTCTTTGAAAATTCGACTAATGAATCCCAATCATTATCAATTAATGCTTGTTTCTTTCTGCGACTCCAACCTTTAATCTTTTTCTCCCATGCGATTGCTTGTATTGGATCTGTAAAATATTCGCAATATTTCATTTTCAATGGGCGACGCGAATGAGTGTAAGCTTCCGGATAATTATCGGAATTATGTTCAATCAATCTCCTCTCGGGATTATTTGTTACTCCTGTATAGTATGAACTATCAGCACATTCGAGGATATAAACATACATATATTTCATTTCATAAAGATATACATATTATAGCAGGCTTCGAAACGTTCCTGTACTTCGAGACGCTGCGCTCCTCATGATGACGGAATGGCTTTGCCTGACTAATTAATTTATATGGAACTCTTCCAAATAATTAATATTTCAAGCATATCGAAATTTTATTTCGAAGGTTTAAGCCATTTGTCTAACCATTCAAAAAAGACTCTCTGCCAAAGCACGCTATTTTGCGGCTTTAATATAAAGTGAGTTTCTTCGGGGAAATATAAAAATTTGCTTGGGATACCTTGTATTTGCGCTGCATCATAAGCTTCCATACCTTGTGTATAAGGAATTCTGAAATCATTACCCCCCTCAATTACTAAAATTGGAGTATCCCAGTTTCCGACAAAATTATGAGGTGAAAAATCATAACTTTTCGGTCGTGGTTTTTTCCAATAAGCGCCACCCAGATCATGATTTGCAAACCAAAGTTCTTCTGTTGACCCATACCAGCTTTCGAAATTGAACATACCGCAATGAGCAATAAATGCTTTAAAACGTTTGTTGTGATTCCCTGCAAGCCAATAAACAGAGTAGCCTCCATAACTGGCTCCTATCGCGCCCAAATTATTTTTATCAACGAAAGGTTCTTTTGAAACGGAATCAATTGCGGTCAGGTAATCTTTCATGTTTTGTCCGCCATAATCAAGGCTTATCTGGTCGTTCCACTCTTGCCCGAAAGTAGGTAAACCTCGTCTGTTAGGTGCTACAATGATGTAATCATTTGCAGCCATCATCTGAAAATTCCATCTGTACGAAAAAAACTGACTAACCGCGCTTTGAGGTCCACCTTGACAATAAAGCAATGCAGGATATTTTTTTGCTTTATCAAAATAAGGAGGATAGATAACCCAAACAAGCATTTTTTTATTGTCGGTAGTTGTAATCCAGCGCTCTTCAATTGTTGCAAGCTTTATTGAATCGAGAATAGATTTGTTGGTAAAGCTAAGTTGAGTTTCGATAAATTTATCTTTTGTTTTACCTATGCCAGATTGAATTTTAAAAATTTCTGTCGGCATACACATCGACATCTTAGCGCCAACAATTAAAGTGTTTACTTTTTTAGATTTTGAAGCTTTTTCAGTTGCAACGGCAAGTTCGGTATAATCGAAACGTTCTTTTGTTATCTGTGTAATTTTTTTGGAAACAATATTTATTGAATATATCTGATAAGTAGCGTTTATACCACTAATAAAATAGATTGTATTATTATCAATAGGATCCCACCTGAAATTTGAAGAACTCTGGTCAAATTTTTCAGAAAGATCAGTGTGTTGCCCTGATACAAAATCATATAACATGATACGTTTTTTATCCGATTCAAAACCCGCCGTTTTCATACTGCTCCAAACTATTTTTTTGCTATCGGGTGAAAAAACGGGATCTTGGTCGTATCCAGGCATTCCGTTACTTATATTTTTAGTTTCTTTTGTTTTAATATTATAAATAAATATATCGGAATTTGTGCTTAAAGCTTCTTCTTTTCCGTGTAATTTTCTACATGTATAAGCTATCATGTTGCCATCGTTGCTCCATGTAATTTGTTCCATACCTCCGTCGGGAGTAAGAGGTGAATCAAATTTTTCTTCTTTCATAATGTCGGTTTCCGCGCCAACTTTTTGCGAAGAGGAATCATAAGGAGCATAAAACACATGGCTATAAGAATAATCAGTCCATGTATCCCAGTGGCGATATAAAAGATCATCAAATAACATGGCATTAGCTTTTGGCAAATCAGGATACAGGTCATTAACGGTTTTGTCTAGTTTTACATTTTTAATTAATAAAATATTATTTAGTGCGGGAGAGTATGCAAAGCCATTAATATCATCATCAAAAAATGTAATTTGTTTTTTATCGCTGCCATCGGCATTCATTTCCCATATCTGAGCTGTACCGCTTTGCGTAGATATATAGCCTATTTTTTTTCCATCGGGGCGCCAGATTGCGTTAAATTCATTTTCTTTAGTATCAGTTAATTTAACAGCTTTACCACCATCCGTTGAAATTGTATAAAGATCGCGATTGCCTTTATTTTCGGAAAGATTATAATATGTTGTTCCAAAAAGTATTGTTTTTCCATCAGGAGAAAGTTGCACATCGCTCACCCTGCCTAATTTCCATAGTAGTTCGGGAGTTAATATTTTTTTTTGCGCATTCAAATTAATCGAAATTGCTAAAATTAAAATTGAGAGAAAGTATTTTTTCATGAAAGTTATTGGTATTGGGTATTGGGTATTGGGTATTAGTAATTTGCAATTCGTAATTCGTAATTCGTAATTGATTATTCGTAATTGTATTATCGTAATCTATCAGCAGAACGTACAAGTTCTTCGTCCTTTTTAATAAATTTGTTTGCAAAAACAAGAAACATAAGCGATAAAAGAGGAAATATTAGCCCAATCTGCCAAATTGACTGGGAGCCCGGTAATGCGCTGTTCAAAATATAAGGGATCCATAAATATATAGTACCTATAAGAATAATATTAAGAAAAAGATTGTAATTATTTATTTTTATCTGAGTTTGCCTGTTCTTATACATAAATACCGAAACTATTGATAAAATTGCAGAAACTGATACTAACAATAAAATTGGAATAGTGCCCAAATTAATATTTTGAGCATTGCCTTCAATTAATTTTATTGACAAAAGCCCAATCTGATAGGAGTAGTGAACTCCCGAATAATCAACTCCATTGAAAATCCAAAAAGGGAAGAAAAAACAAGCAACTGATGCTAAAAAAACTGCAAAAATAAAAACGGATTGAATTCTTTGTATCATAGTGAATGAGTTTAAAGTTTGTAAAGTTTATAAAGTTAGAAAGTTCATAAAGTATTGATGGCTTTTCATTTTTCTCTTATGTAATAAATGTTACAATAATGCAAAAATATATAAATCTGTTAAAAAAAGCCGAAACTAAACATTAAAAAAAAAATATTTGTTTTTAAAAAATATTTTGTAATATTGCATCACGATTCCCGTATTCGTTTTTTCCTTTTTTAATCAACCTTTTATTTCAGAAAAACACAAAACTTTTAATTATTAATTGATTTTGTCCCGTTAATGCGGAATTAATAATTATTTATGTGGAATAACATCATTCCTCAATTACACCTAAACTTTATGGAGTAATTTATAAATTAAAGTTTATTATATGCAGCTTATGCCTTGTAACTTATAACTTATCAACTATATTAATTAACCAAACATTACATACATGTACGACATTATTGAATTAAATAACAAACTTGTAAACGAATTAAAAGATATTGCAAAGGAATTGAACATTCCTAAATATGAAGCTTTAAAAAAGCAGGATATTATTTACAAAATTCTTGATCAGCAAGCGCTGAACTCTTCATCCATAGATATTCCTGAAGAAAAAAAAGAACGACGTATTATTCGCCCAAGAAAGAAAATTGAGGAAACCGGTAATGTAAAACCTATTGCAGTATCTGACAATAATATTATTCCCATTAAATTGCACATACCCGAAAAAAAAGAACTTGTTGTCGATCAAACAGCCGTTCAGCTTAGCGAAGAAACTCCGTTACCTGTTATTGATGAAACGGTGGAAAATACTTTTTTCGATGAACAAAATCAGGAAAACATTATTGCTCCTGAAATTAAAGAAAATGAATTTGTAAATCCAGAATTTGTAAATAATATCTCTCCCGAACAAATAGTTCAGGAAAATCAAGAAAGTCAGGAAAGTCAGGAAAATGAAGATAAAGATATTCAAAAACCTGAAGAACAGGAAAAGAAAGTACCTTTTCAACGCAGGACTTTTGAAAGGAAAAATTTTGATATAATTTCCGAATTTGATGGCATCGTAATTAGCGAAGGCGTTCTCGAAATTATGCCTGATGGATACGGCTTTTTACGTTCATCAGATTATAATTACCTTAATTCACCCGATGATATTTATGTTTCTCAATCACAAATTAAATTATTCGGACTCAAAACAGGCGATACCGTCAGAGGAAATATAAGACCTCCTAAAGATGGCGAAAAATATTTTCCTCTTATTAAAGTTGAAAAAATTAATGGACGCGAGTCTGCAATAGTACGCGACAGAGTTCCTTTCGATTTTCTTACCCCTCTATTCCCTATTGAAAAATTCAAACTTACGGGTAATCCTGAAGGAACTGTATCAGCACGTATTATTGATATGTTTACACCTATAGGAAAAGGACAGCGCGCCTTGATAGTAGCTCAGCCCAAAACAGGTAAAACAGTGCTGTTAAAAGAAATTGCAAATGCAATAGCATTCAATCACCCGGAAGTATATATGATGATACTTTTAATTGACGAACGCCCCGAAGAAGTTACTGATATGGCTAGAAGCGTTCGCGCAGAAGTTATCTCATCCACATTTGACGAACCCGCCGAAAGACATGTTAAAATTGCAAACATTGTTTTAGAAAAAGCAAAACGCTTAGTGGAATGCGGTCATGATGTAGTTATTCTTCTCGATTCTATTACACGTTTGGCAAGAGCTTACAATACTGTTTCTCCTGCTTCAGGTAAAGTATTATCAGGCGGTGTTGACTCAAATGCGTTGCACAAACCAAAACGTTTTTTTGGCGCAGCACGAAAAATTGAACATGGCGGCTCTCTTACCATTATTGCAACAGCCTTGATTGACACAGGTTCCAAAATGGACGAAGTTATTTTTGAAGAATTTAAAGGAACAGGTAATATGGAATTGCAGCTCGACAGAAAACTTTCCAACAAACGTATATTCCCTGCTATAGACCTTGTTGCTTCAAGCACTCGCCGCGACGACCTGCTGCTTGATAAAGAAACACTGCAACGTGTATGGATTCTCAGAAATCACTTAGCCGATATGACTTCTCTCGAAGCTATGGAATTCCTGAAAGAGAGAATAAAATTCACTCAATCAAATGAAGAATTTTTGGTATCGATGAATTCATAGAGTTGTATATTTTTTTTGATATATACTGAAAACTGATGCATTTAATGGTTGTAATAAGGTAATAGGCTTAGGGTATAAAGGCGTAAGGTATAGTGCGTTATGTAAAATCTCATATACCCTTATTCCCTATACCTGAAACCCAAATTTAATAATTTACACCGTGCAAAGTATAGTTGCCCATTAGTAAACATGGCTCAAATAAAACATAAACATAAAAAATCAGGTCAGCAGAAAACAACTGTTCCTCGTAAAAAAACAGAAGAAAAAAACAGGAATAAGTTTAAATATGAGAATCTTTTTATAGTAGCTGCAATATTAGCTCTAACCTATATA
>JAAXXA010000196.1 GCA_013334735.1 Bacteroidota bacterium | reverse complement strand
ACCATTCATACATTTACTACAGGTGGTTCATTTCAACCAAATTGTACCGCCAATGTTGAATTACTTGTTGTTGCAGGAGGCGGAGGAGGTGGTGGTGGCACCTATGGGGGACATACAGGTGGCGGTGGTGGCGCCGGTGGATTGATTACTAACTCTTCATTTGCAGTTGGCATACAAACATATAATGTTACCATTGGAGGTGGAGGTTCAGGAAGTACCGGAGCTGCCGGAAGTATTGGTGGAACTGGAGGGAATTCTGTTTTTAGTAATCTTACAGCGCTTGGTGGCGGTGGTGGCGGTCCAACACTTTCAGGCAATGGTGGTAACGGTGGTTCAGGTGGCGGTGGCTCCCGCGACAATAACAGCAACTCAGGAGGTTCAGGACTTCAACCGGGAAGCGCTTCAGGTGGACTTGGTAATGCCGGTGGTCATACAGGACCTGTAAATACAGGTGCAGCAGGTGGTGGTGGTTCAGGAGGTGTTGGACAAACGGGAGATGCAGGGGGACTAGGTGGGGCAGGAACATCAAGTTCAATTTCAGGTTCATCTGTAACTTACGCTGCCGGAGGTAATGCGGGGAGTAATGATGTTCCTGCAGCAAATACAGGAAATGGTGGTGGTGGAGGAACCGGAGACGGTGGCGCCGGTAATGGTAAATCAGGCGCTACAGGTGTTGTAATTATTCGTTACCCTAACTAAGGAGTAATAGAATTATTTAAAGTAGGTAATAAGATAAAATAGTATTATAAAAAATTTATTTTTCTTATCATTACTCTCTATAGTATTGCATTAAAAAAAAGCCTGATTGTTCAAATAATTAAAATTATAACACAATGAAAACAAAAAAAATACAAAAGTTGAAAAAAGTTTTAAAAGTAATATTGTATATTTTTTTCATTTTTAACTTTTCACTTTTAACTTTTAATTCCTTTTCTCAAGGCGTAGGTATCAATGTTACCGGCTCCCCTGCTGTTAATTCTGCAATACTCGATTTACAACCCGATACAACATCAGGTACAACAAGCCAGGGACTTCTTATTCCTCGTATGGGAACAGATAAACGACCTAATTCTCCTGCTAAAGGACTTATGATTTTCAATACAGATTGTCTGAATTTTCAATACTATGATGGTGCACAATGGGTAAATTTGAATAACAATCCTAATTATAGTGTTAACACACCCGGTTTAATAACAGGTTCGGCCTCTGTTTGCGCAAATCAAACAGGAGTTACATACTCGGTTGCGGCAGTGAGCGGAGCAACTTCTTATAACTGGACATTACCCGCAGGAGCTACAATTTCTTCCGGCACAGGGACTAGCAGTATTACTGTAACATTTGGCTCAAATTCAGGTAATTTAAGTGTTATAGCAGTAAATAGTTGTGGAATGAGTAGTGCAAGTACTTTAACTATTACAATTACTCCTACAGTTGGCACTCCAAGCACACCTACACCATCGGCATCAACTATTTGTCAGGGAAGCAGTAATACCGCTTACACTACTTCTGCCACTAATACTACTACATATAACTGGACAGTAACTGGAACAGGTAATACTATTTCAGGAACAGGAACAACCGGGACAGTAACATGGAATACCGGTTTTTCAGGCACAGCAACAGTTAGTGTAACGGCAACCGGATGCGGAACATCAGCAGCAGCATCCACAACAGTAACGGTAAATCCTTTACCTGCTACTCCCACAGCAACAGCCTCAACTGCAGTTAGCTCAACACGTATTACCGCGAACTGGAATACAGCAATAGATGCAACAAGTTATCTGCTTGATGTTTCTACTGCAACAAATTTTGCTTCTTTTGTAGGATCATATAATGGTTTAAATGCAGGAAATGTTCTCACTTATAATGTTACAGGATTAACACCATCTACAACTTATTATTATCGTGTACGTGGAGCAAACAGTTGCGGATCCGGTGAAAATTCATCTACAATTACAGCTACTACTATTAACATAGCTGCTAATATCGTTGCATACTGGAAACTAGATGAAGCCAGTGGAAGTGCTTCCGACATAAGCGGGAATTCTAATACCCTCACAAATGCTAATGTTACTTATGGAACCGGCAATATAAACAATGGTGCGATATTTAATTCAACTACCGACCATTTAAGTAGAGCATATAATAATTTTGATTTTGAAAGAACAGATCCTTTTTCAATTAGTTTATGGATAAATAAAGTAACACTTGTTGATAATAATTTTATGATATCTCACCAAATAACTGGTGGTACATGGAATGGTTATTCTTTGTATCTAAGCGCAGCAGGACAAGTTTATTGTGATATTTACAGCAATACTTCTTCAAATTGTATCGCGATAAAAACCACAAGTAATTATGTTACTTCAACAGGAACTTGGTATCATATAGTTTTAACTTCCAGTGGCTCTTCAACAGTAGCAGGGATAAAGATTTATGTAAATGGAGTTTCAAGAGCACTTACTGTTGTAAGTGATAATCTTACTGCTTCGATAAAAAATACCACAGATCTTGTTTTGGGTAACCGGTCTGATGGTTACAATTTTACCGGAACAATAGACGAAGTAGGTATTTGGTCTCGTTCTTTAACAGCAGCAGAAATAACAACACTATACAACAGTGGTGCTGGTTTGCAATATCCATTTTAAAAATAAATTAGAAAATCCGTTTTAACGTACTGCAGGATTAATAGATAAAATTAAATTTATTCATTATCATAATATTAAAAAATTAAGAAGCAATGAACAAAGCGAAGCGTCTGCCAATGGCGGATTACGAACACCTTTTAAAAATAAATAATAATGTGAGTAAAACAAAAAAAATTATTAGTTTTAGTTATCACTTTGCAAAATGTATTGCATTTATTTTTTTCACTTTTATCTTTTCACTTTTATCATTCATCTGTTTTTCTCAAGGCATAGCTATCAACATTAACGGCGATTCAGCTGCTAATTCGGCGATACTAGATTTACAACCCGATACTACATCAGGGACTACAAGTCAGGGACTACTAATTCCTCGTATGGGTACAACCAGAAGACCTAATGTTACACCTGCCGAAGGGCTTCTGATATATAATACTACCACTAAATGTTTCGAAGCATTTTATAGCAATGTATGGCAACCCATATCGTGTTTGTGCAAAAATGCACCCGCAGCAGCAGGAACCATTAGCGGTACAGCTACTGTTTGTCCGGGACAAAATGCAGTGTTATATTCTGTTCCTGCTATTTCAGGAGCCACAAATTATTTATGGTCTTATTCGGGTACCGGAGCTTCTATAGTCGGTTCATCAAATACTGTAATAGTATATTTTTCAGGTACTGCAACTTCCGGTAATTTAAGCGTTTTCGGTACTAATACCTGTGGCAGCGGTACGGTTTCGGGAAACTACGCAATAGCCGTTAATTCTACTTCGCCAAACATTACAGTGGAACCAGCATCAGTAAACACTTGTCTCGGAAGTGGATCCGAATCTTTTTCTGTTACAGCCACAGGAGGCTTATCATATCAATGGCAGGAATATATAAGCAGTTGGAATAATTTATCAAATGCCGGTTTATATTCAAATGTTAATACTGCTACACTAACTATTACAAACCCCACAGTAGCGATGAATAGTAATAAATACAGGTGTATAGTTAGTGGCAGTTGTTCACCTGCTGCAATAAGCAGTAGCGCATTACTCACTGTTAATGAAACTCTATCAGCTCCAACAGCTAGTACTCATACTACACCTTCAATCAATCAAATTGTGTGGAACTGGAATACAGTATCGGGAGCAACAGGCTACAAATGGAATACAAGCAATGATTACAACTCGGCAACCGATATGGGCGCAAACACTACTAAGACAGAAACCGGCCTCAACCCTAATACATCATATACAAGATATGTTTGGGCATACAATACTTGTTTAAATTCATCGGCAACCACATTAACGCAAACATCTTCCACGTTTACCGCCACAGGAGGTACAATAACTTATACTGATGCTTCGGGTTTGAATCCAAGATCATCTCCTGCATATTCTGGCGGTTATACTGTTCATACGTTTACATCTTCAGGAACATTCACACCAACAAATGGATACGGTGATATTGAAATCCTTCTTGTTGCAGGAGGTGGAGGGGGCGGTGCAAGATATGGTGGTGGTGGTGGTGCAGGGGGATTGATATACTATGGAGCAGAATCTCCTCGTGCAGGTTTTTCATATTCTGTAACAAATACCCCATATACAGTTACAGTTGGTTCAGGAGGAGCCGGAGGCACCATGGCAGGTGCAAATGCAAATACGCCAGGACAAAATGGTGCTAATACAGTATTTGGTAATCTAACAGCAATTGGAGGAGGAGGAGGTTGTTCTGCAGAGTTAATCTCTGTGTTAAATGGTGGCTCAGGGGGCGGCGGCGGTAATGATGTTACACCTGGCACAGGAACTTCTGGTCAAGGAAATGATGGTGGAACTGGTCATGGAAATACCGGTACTTACCCTTATAAAGGTGGTGGTGGTGGTGGTGCAGGAGCAGATGGACAAGATTCAGATAGCAATAATGGATATGGTGGAGATGGAGGAATTGGTCTTGCTTATTCAATTTCAGGAACATCCATTTACTATGCTGGTGGTGGTGGTGGTGGTGCGCATAATCCTTATTCTGGAAAATCGTATTCATCAGGTGGATTAGGTGGGGGAGGTAAAAGTGCAAATTATGGTTCAAAAGGAGCAGGAACTGCAGGAACTCCAAATACTGGTGGCGGTGGAGGTAGCGCTTCAACTGATACAGGAGGTGATTCTTCAACAGTAGGAGCAGCAGGCGGTTCGGGTATAGTTATAATTAGATATCAAAATTAAAAACTAATTTATTTAATACTGCTATAAAGTATTTATAAGAAAACAAATACAACCTGCAATATGCTGTCAATACTGCGTTTTGATTATTCCAATAAGATTTTTTTTAAAAAAGCTCTCGGCATTCGCACAAAGGTTTTTGTACAAGAAATGAGCATTGATCCTAAACTTGAATACGATGGCTTTGACCTTACAGCTCATCATTTTCTGCTTATTGAAAATAATGAACCCATTGCAACTGCAAGATGGCGCGAAACAATAAAAGGCATCAAATTAGAAAGGTTTGCCGTGATTAAAGAGCAACGTGGAAAAGGAATAGGAACATTAATTTTAAAAGAAGTGTTAAAAGATACGATACAATTTTCAAAAACAATATATCTGCATTCACAACATTCAGCCGTTAATCTGTATTTAAAAAATGGTTTTGAAATAATAGGAGAAGCATTTGAAGAAGCCGGAATCAGGCACTTTTATATGGAATATAAATTGAGTAGGACAAAATAATACTTTATAAATTACGAATTATCAATTACGAATTACGAGCTACATTTCAGAAAAATGTAGAAATTTCATAGTCGTCCCAAGTTTTTCCTGTAAAATATTTTAGTTTTTTAAACCCCATATCCTTTAAAAGGCTTATCGTTTCAGGATAATACGCGGTCAATTCATGAAGTTCGTGAGCATCGGCGCTTATGGTTATAGGAATTTTTAATTTTAATATTTCTTTTAATATTTCTTCGCCGGGATATAAGGAATCGCAACGTTTTTTATAAATACCACGAGTGTTCACTTCAACAATGCTTCCTGATTTTTCAACAACATCAAGGGTTTGCTTAACTAATTTTTTATACCAGCTTTCCGTTTCTTTAAAAAAACGATTTCTGTTGTGCATCTTAACTTTATCGAAATGACCTATTATTGTTGGCTTTTGAGTACTTATCATTTCAGCAGTCTGCTCATAAAAAGATGTAACGGCAAGTTTAATATTATTATCAAAAATTGAAGAAAGACCGCTTGTGTAATTAATTATAGGTCCATCAATAAACCATAATTCTCCTGACTTTTTATTTTTAACCAAATGTACCGAACCAATAGTATAATCAAGA
>JAAXXA010000195.1 GCA_013334735.1 Bacteroidota bacterium | reverse complement strand
TTATGCCTTGTCAACTTATAAAATAACCAACAATTAAAAATTAAACAACAATAATCAATCAATAACCAAATCAAAAATCAAAATTATGAAAACAACAAACAAAGTAGAATTGAACGGATTCGTAGGAATTGCTCCTGAAGTAAAAACATTAAGCAATGGCAGCAAAGTAGCGCACCTTACACTTGCAACGGATGAAACTTATAAAAGTAAAACAGGCGAGTGGGTAAAAAACACAACATGGCATCGTATTACCCTTTGGAACAAAGCTGCTGATAAAGCCGGTGAAATACTTAAAAAAGGCACACGTGTTACCCTCACAGGTAAGCTGGTAAATCGTGAGTTTACCGATAAAAACGGAATCAAAAGAAATATTATTGAAATTTTCGCAAATTCGTTTGAACCCTTAATGGCGGCATAGGAAATAGGTACAAGGCTTAAGCTGACAAGGCAAAAGGCACAAGGGAGACTAACTTGTGCCTTTTGCCTTTTTACTTGTGCCTAATTATTTATTCAACAACAAGTTTTTTTGTATAGCTGCCAATGGAATTAGTAACTTTTACAAAATAAACACCTTTGCTTAAATTCGAAACATCTACAAATTGTGTAGGATTGGTAATAATTGCAGAAGATAACAACTTGCCGCTTATATCGAAAATATCAACATTTCCTTTGCCATCGGTAAGAAGCATAAAATTATCACTTGCAGGATTTGGATATAAGTTAATACTTTTGCCCTGTATTTCTTCAATTCCCAGAACACTCGACATATCAACCTTCATAGTTTGAAAAACTTCTTTTGAACTATTATGCTGAACAAACACAACAAATTCGCAATTATTTTTCACGAAACCAGCAGTAGAAAATTTAACGGTAACAGTTTGAGTATTCTGATTTGAGAAATCCAAATTTGTTCCGTTAGCGCTGGGATACATTCCACGACAGGCAAAATCGACCTTAGTTTGATTTCCCCAAGCAAAAGGAATATTTGATTCGGTTAGAGCAGTATGTAATTTAATTCCTGATGTAAAAGCCGCAAATGTTTGTTCAACGGTAATGCTTGCGCTAAAGCTATCAGTAGAAAGAGGAGTAACAGTCAAGTTTATTATATCAAAAGCGGGATAAGCAATACGTTCGTTATACATGGGAAGATATCTTGAATATTGACTTTGTGTGGCGCTTCCACCTTCTGCGCGAAGTTTTCCATCAGCAATAACCGTAGGATAATTATCAATACCATAATAACTGAGACGCGAAAGTGTTGCAGGAGTTTCATAGTTATCTTCGTAATGATATTCAATTGCAGCTGCATTTTTATGATTTACTTCTATAAGATCGCGTAAACCAATAGCAGCGCCGGGGCAGTAGCCACACCAGGTACCTGTTCCGCCTTCCATTAAAACGAGATTTCTTGAAACACCTCCAGTAACAACAAGAGTAGTATCATTAGAAGAATGTGAATATCCTTCTCCGATATAATGCGCTCTCACGGCATAAGTATAAGTATTAGGCCATGGATTTAGATCTGTATATGTTAAACCGCTTGTAGAATTGACTACAATTCCATTGCGGCTTAATTTGTATGAGTCAGGAGCTACTGTAGGCGCAGTCCACGAAACCTGAATATTAGCTGTATTTAATACTGCCGTAAGATTTGATGATGACTCAGGCGCAACAACAGAATCAAAACTAAAATCATCAATATAATAACCGGGAATACTATCAATTGCAGAACTTCCCGAGCCATCCCATCCATAAAAATCAACAGCATCAAGCTTTAACGAATTATCAACTCCATATACGCCCCCACTCCATTTGTAGCTTATTACTTCGTTGCTGTCAACATAAAAAGTAGCAAAATCGTCATTAAGATCAACAATTATCTGAATTTTTTTCCATGAATTTAACTGATAAGGTAATTTTGCAGAATAAGCCCCCCCCGCATCAACAAACAAAGAATCGTTATAAACATATACCTGTATAGCATATTTACTTGAACTTCCCTCAAAACTGCTAAGTAAATTAAAGTAAGCAATTTTGTCGGTTTCAACAAACATATTCCATTCAACTTTATAGCGTCCTGTAATTCTATCATTCAAGTTAAAAACAAGATCATTTGAATCAGAAATATAAATGGAATTAGCTCCGCTATGCGCCTGCGCAGTAGAAATAATGGCATCTTCCGAACCGCCGGGTTCATTTGACCATGTTGTCCATGGAGTTCCTGCCTGCAAAGCAATTTTTCCACCGGCAGTATATGTTTCAAAATCGGAAAAATATAAATTAGTTTGAGCGTGTAATCCGCAGACAGTAAGAAAAAATAAAATAAATAAAAAATTAATTTTTTTCATAAATCTAAGTTTTAGTTTTAGGTAAATATTCAAAAACAAATGTAGGAATAAAATTCTGGTTCAAAGAATTAAATATTTATAAGTGATGTTACTCGGAAGAAATATTTTCCTGACATTTTTCATTTTTATAAACATAAGACTGCGGACTTCGAGTAATTCCGTCCATCTGAATACATCCGCCAATTGGCGGACACTCGATGATCTGTGGAGTATAAATTTATACTGCAAACGGGATAAATTGACGCATTTAGTGATTGCAATTAGGTAATAGTTATAGGACGTAAAAGTATAAGGTGTAGCGTGTTATACCATATACCTTATGCCTTATAACTTTTCCCCTAAACCAAAATGTGCAAATTTATACCACGCGTATTATATTAAGTGCCAAATTGTTTTGAAACAAAATAATTCCAGAGCGGATCGTCAGGTGGTTGAGCAACAACTTTTATTTTTTCATTTTTAACAGGATGAATAAACTCAATAGTTCTGGCATGTAAATGAATTCCGGCATCCTTGTTAGAGCGTGGATAGCCATACTTCAAGTCTCCTTTTATCGGACAACCTATTTCGGCTAATTGTGCGCGTATCTGATGATGCCGCCCGGTATGCAGCTCAATTTCCAACAAATAATACATATCCGATTTCCCGATAATAGTATAATCTAATTCAGCTTTACTTGCATTTTTATCATCTTTTTTTACAGAATAAGATTTATTCTGTTTCTCGTTTTTGCTCAGATAATGCAATAGCCTGTCTGATTCTTTTGGCGGTTTATTTTTTACTACAGCCCAATATGTTTTTTTAATAGCTCTGTCGTGAATTAATTTATTCATGCGTGTTAATGCTTTATCGGTTTTTGCAAAAAGCACGCATCCACTTACCGGACGGTCAATCCTGTGAATAACACCAACAAATATATTTCCTTTTTTGTTATATTTTTCTCTCAGATATTCTTTTATAGTTTCACTAAGAGGAGCATCGCCGGTTTTGTCGCCCTGAACTATTTCGGAAGTTTTTTTATTGATAATAATTAAATGGTTATCCTCGTATAGAATTCTGTCGGAAATATTTTGGTTTTTAAGTTTCATTAATTGTAAGAATAACTGAGTTTTAATATTGTTCTCTTTCGTTAGGAAAATCGACAGATTTAACGTCTCTGATATATGATTTCACAGAGCTTTGAATTTCTTCAAATAAATTATGGTATCTGCGTAAATAGCGGGGAGAAAACTCCTGAGTAATACCAAGCATATCGTGTAATACCAATACCTGCCCATCCACACCGCTTCCGGCGCCAATACCTATTGTAGGAACTTTTATTTCTTGTGATACTTTTGTTGCAAGTTTTGCAGGAATTTTTTCCAATACTAATGCAAAGATGCCTGCTTTGTCAAGTAAAATGGCATCCTCTAAAAGTTTTTGTGCTTCATCATCATCAGTTGCTCTAACAGCATAAGTACCGAATTTATTTATTGACTGCGGAGTAAGACCAAGATGTCCCATTATAGGTATTCCTGCCGATAATATTCTGTTAACAGATTCGATAATTTCACTTCCACCTTCCATTTTTACTGCATCAGCTCCTGATTCTTTCATTATACGAATTGCCGAATTCAGCGCTTCTTTAGAATTGCCCTGATATGTACCGAAAGGAAGATCCACCACTACCAAAGCTCTTGAAACAGCTCTAACAACAGAAGATGCATGATAGATCATTTCATTAAGAGTGATTGGCAAAGTAGTTTTGTGCCCTGCCATAACATTAGAGGCGGAGTCGCCAACAAGAATAACATCTATTTGAGCATTATCCAATATACGGGCAGTGGAATAGTCATAAGATGTAAGCATGGCAATCTTCTCCCCCTGAAGTTTCATTTCCCTTAAAACATGAGTAGTGATTTTATTAACTACACGTAATACTGTCATAACTGTATTTTTTAAATTAATTACAAAGCTACAAAACAAATTTTAACAAGTACAAAATTATATTTAAAAGCAAATGCTATTAAATATTAATTTTTATTTTTTTACTTCAAAAAAACACTCGTATTATTAACAAAAAGATAAAAAAGCAAATTCCGCAATTGCATCTATTGTTAAGTTTACGCATTATTTCAACAGATTATATTTTCTATAAAATGATTCATATTTCGCTTTAACAAATTTTGTATATTTGTTCCCAAACTTGACATAATTTATTTATTTAACAATACCTTGGTAATTTTTATTAAACACTTCAACTATCAAGGAATTGCTTAGCTGCGTTCGCAATGACGGAAAGCATTGTCGTCATTGCGAATCCGATAAAAGAGGATGAAGCAATCTATAAAATTACCGAACTATTTATTTAACAATTTCTAAAAAATATATAAAGCTCTAAAACAAAAATAATGAAAACTAAATTAATAAACCATTTGAAGTGTACTTTGTTATTCTTTATCATTTTCTATTTTTCAATTCATACCATTAAATGCTATTCGCAAAGTGTTGCTATTAACACAACAGGCGCTGAAGCCAATGCTTCTGCAATGCTTGAAATTGGTACCGGAACAAACGATACAAAGGGATTACTTATTCCACGTGTTGCACTAACAGCTGCTAACTCAGCCTTACCGGTTATTTCACCTGCAATAAGTTTACTTGTATATAATACTGCTACAGCAGGAATATTTCCCGATAATGTAATGCCCGGATTTTACTACTGGAGTGGCAGCAAATGGGTAAATATTCCCGCACCTTTAAACGGACAGGGTACAAGCGGACAGGTTCTGATGTTAGACGTAGCAGGAACCCCCACATGGACAGATCCTGCAGTTGGAACAATAACCGATGTATCTGGAACAGCGCCTATAGTATCAAGCGGAGGCACAACACCTGTTATTTCAATAAATGCTGCAACAACAAGCACCGATGGAAGTATGAGCGCTTCCGACAAAGCTAAATTAGATGGTATTGCCACAGGAGCTGAAGTAAATGCAACGCATACAGGCGATGCAACAGGAGCAACAGCGCTTACTGTAGTGGGGATAAATGGTACTACTTTATCAGGATTAGGAACAGGTATTTTAAAAAATACAACAGGAACAGGCGTACCCTCTATTGCCACAGTTACGGAAAACTCAGGAGCTTTAGGAGCCGTTACAACTTTAGATATGTCAGGACAATTAACAAATACTAATACTACAACTTCCGCACTCAACCTTACAGGCAATGGAGCGGGTATTTCCTTTACCGGTACAGGTCCAAATCAAATAACAACCAATTCCGGAGTTGATTTAGCCCTTATGCCCGGAGGAATCGGTAATGTTGGCGTTGGGACATCATCTCCCGGCGCCAAACTTGAAATAAACGGCAATATAAAAATTACAGGAGGTAATCCGGGAGCAGGAAAAGTTTTAACTTCTGATGCAAGTGGCACGGCAAGTTGGGGCTCAGGGACAAGTGATTTTTCAGGCACGGGGTCTGACGGGGCTTTAAATGTTCTTTCAGGAACTACTACACTGAATGACGCAAGCCATATTACAGGGGATTTTGCTATATACAATTATACAACAGGGAGCATATCAGCCGGAGCCATTTTAACCACAGGCGTAAATTTCGCCAATAAAATATTGGTTT
>JAAXXA010000791.1 GCA_013334735.1 Bacteroidota bacterium | reverse complement strand
ATTGAGGGTTAAAAAATCTTTGATAAATATAATATACAAATAATGTTAAATCGAAGTTCTTTTTTAAAAAATTTATATATTTGCGATTCTAAAAATTGAAATTTAAACCTTAAAAATAATTACTAATTAATAAATAAATTGTTATGACAAAGAATAAAAGTGGTCAGTCGTTAAAAGACGCGTTGTCGTCTGTTTTTGCAGTTAGCGCTTTATTAATAGCATTAGCCGCGTCAATTGTGATTTTCATTTTCGTATTTGGAAATCCGGCAAATTTTGAAGGTAATAATCCTGCAGGACACCCTCTACCCGGGAATTTCCTTGCTATGATTTATAAAGGAGGTCCTATAGTTCCTTTATTATTAACATGTATTTTTGTTTTATTGATTTTTACTCTTGAAAGATTAATTACTATTGAATATGCTCGCGGAGGTTCTGCAGGTTATGCAACATTAAAACTTGTACTGCGTCTTGCAACATTCGTATTGGTTATTATTGCTTTTATATTTTTAATAGGTAAAGTACTTGTATTAGGATTTGTTTTACTAGTTGCTGCAGTGATAGTTTTTGGTGTGGTTTCATTGGTTCTGAATAAATATAATGCAGGAACATTCCTCAGAAAATTACAGGAACTACTTGTAGCAGACAAAATAGAAGAAGCAATTGCTGAATGCGACAAACAAAAAGGCTCAATTGCTAATGTTACAAGAGCTACTTTAGCAAGATACAGAGAATTACAAAACGATACAAAACTTGAAAAAGAACAAAAGGTATTAGCTCTTCAAAAAGAATTTGACGAAGCTGCTACACTTGAAGCTCCTATGTTATCAAAAAATCTTGTATTCCTTTCTACTATTTCTTCACTTGCCGTACTAATTGGTTTGTTAGGAACAGTATTAGGAATGATCAGAGCTTTCGCAGCTTTGGCTCAGGCTGGCGCTCCCGATGCTCTCGCTCTTGCAAACGGTATTTCTGAAGCTCTTATCAATACAGCTTTTGGTATTGGTGGTTCTGCCGGCGCTATTATTCTGTATAACTATTTTTCTTCAGTTATTGATGGTATGACTTTCAAAATTGACGAAGCAGGATTCAGCATAGTTCAAACTTTTGCTGCAAGTACAAAATAATTAACGCTGTTTATTTAATATTTAAAGAAAAATAACATGCCAAAAATCAAGCTACCGACCAAATCACCACACATAGACATGACGCCTATGGTGGATTTGTTTTCGCTGCTTTTAACTTTTTTCATGCTTACCACTTCTTTCAGACCGCAGGAAGCCGCTCCTATTGATACTCCTAATTCCGTATCTGAAAAACCGGCTCCTGACAAAAGCACCATTATTGTTGAAATTACAAAAGACAATAAGATATTTTTTGATATGAACAGAAATGGGACAACTTTTGACAAGAATGGAAATCAAGTTGCAGATACTGCTTCTCATTACAGAAGCAAGTTACTTGCAAAAATGGGTGAACAGTTCAGAATATCTTTTACTGAAAAAGAAAAAGATATGTTTGATAAAGGTTCATCATTCGGGATGCCAATCAAAAACATGAAAAGATGGTTGAACAGCAAAGAGCCAAAAGAAAAAGTAGATTTGCAAAAAGGTATTCCATCCGATTCTACCGATAACCAACTTAGTTTATGGATCCGATTTGCGCGTTTAACTAATCCTAATGCCGAAGTTGTTATTAAGGGAGATGCTGATGCCGATTATAAAACTGTTAAAGGCATTATTGATGTAATGCAGGAAAACAAGGTTAATAAATTTAACCTGATAACTAACCTTCAGAAAGAAGAAGCAAAACTTGAGTAATAAATATTATTTTAGAATTGAGATTTATGATTTGAGGTTTTGAC
>JAAXXA010000790.1 GCA_013334735.1 Bacteroidota bacterium | reverse complement strand
CAAATAAATCATAATGAATGAGGATATAAATATAATAAATAAGGATATTAACACTTTGAATGAGAAAATGCAATCAAGAGTTTAAGAATTTAGCCCTTGTTGATGATAATACCTACAAGGACTAAAACTTGTCTTAGTCTTTTATGCAACGAAGCGATCTTCCGTAAGCCTTTGGATAGCTGTCAAACGCGCATCCACCACTTTCTAGGTAAAGTGTTCTGCCGGTTGTGTCATCATTCTGATTACTACTCCAAAAGCCGCCATAAACACTTCTATTGACTAGTCCGCCATTATTGTCGTAAAGTACTCCGGCAGCATGAAGTTTTAAAACGTCAGCATAGGTTTCATTATAATTACTCCAACCTCCTACTTCGCCATTAGCATCCGCATTAAACCATTCAGTATAAGAAGGGATACGCCAGGCTGAGCCAAGTTCTATAGTGCAGGGATCATTAGCAGGGATCCAGTCGCTGTTTTCACTTATAGAAGTAATAGACCATGTTGGAGTTGGTCCAACTTTATATCCTTGTTTACGATTGAACTGCCAATACCAACCGGCAGAAGCATCTGAGCCATCCGAAGCTGAGGTTGCCTGATTACTTGAACCTAAATTTTGACTTATCCAGCATTTACTTTCTCCCGAAAGACTTGTGAGTACTGTTGAATAATTTACTGTTTTATTAATCGGCGCAACATTGCCGGCAATGTGATTGATTGTTAAAGCGCTTCCACATGTAAAAAGAATTGTATTATAAGTTATTATATTGGAATTACCGCTTGTATTACATACATTTTCTGCTCTTACGCGATAATAGTAAGTTGTTCCGTCAGTTAAACCAATTACATTATAGCTGGTAACATTACCTACATCAAGATTATTAAAACCTGTTATAAAATTTGCAAAACCTATGCTTGTTGATACATCAAGGTGGTAATGTGTCGCATCAACAGAGGAATTCCAATTAGCCGTTATTTGTGTATAAGTAGCCCCGCTGCCGGCAGTAGCAACAGGTGCTACTAATGCCGCTGCAGGCAAAAATGAATTTGCAATTTTAATAGGAGTGGTAGAATTATTTTTAGCAACAACTCTAATGTTATCTGCTATAATAAATGTAATCAGAGTAACACCAAATGCAAATAATAATGTTATTTTTTTCATATTTTTCTATGTTAAATTGTAACAAGTTATGAATTATTTAACTGCAAATATAATTCATTGCTAATTAAATAACAAATATTATGAATAAAGAAATAAATATGATGAATGAGGGTATTAGTAATTTAATAATAAAAAACTAAAATAAAGTATTTAGTTTTTTTGGTGCTACAACCACTCCAATAAATTAGAGATCTTAGTCCTTCACACACCTGACACTATTACCTGCTGCGGGATTATCAGCATCTCTTAGTATCATTTTGGTACTGTGGTCAATGTATCGTCTTATGTTAGTTGTTGACCAAAATGCTGTAACTACAGTTAGGGCATTACAGAAGTCGCCCGTATTTCCATATCGGAAACTAGCTCCAAGCGCAGTAAAACCAGATTCATTGCATACGCCATCACATGTATTATCAGAGTACCAATGCGTGGTTCCGGCTTCTCTTAATCTCATTCCTGTCTTATCTCCTCCCCATGCAGCTCTATTACAAGCGGGATCTGTGCCTGCTTCTACTGTATTTTCCAAAGTGCACCATTCGGCATCTGTTGGTACATGCCAACCTGTGGGGCAAATACCGTTTGCATTAGTTACCGCGTTCAAGTTGTATAACATACCGTATGTAGCGCCGTTTGTTGTACAATCATTATTAAAACAACTATATGCGCCTGTTGCATCGGCAGCCCATGTTGCATTATCAGTAATTTGG
>JAAXXA010000789.1 GCA_013334735.1 Bacteroidota bacterium | reverse complement strand
ATAGGTGTTGCTTTTTTAACAGGTGAACCCAATACAAATGAAATTTCAGATAAAGTTATGTCTTTTAATAAAAGAATGAAGATAATTAATGAAAATGGAATAGATATTTTTCTCCATAATATTTATCAAATATGAAAATTGCTATTTTAGGTGCAGGTAATGGAGGTCAAGCAATGGCTGGTCATTTTAGCTTATTGGGGCACCAAGTTAGTCTTTATAACAGAAATTTAGACAAATTAAAGGTTTTAGTGGCTAAAAAATCAATTACTATAGAAGATGCCATAGTAGGAGAATCAAAAATTAATCTAATTACAGAAAATATAGCTGCTGCGATTGCTGATGCAGAGTTAATAATGGTTACAACTACTGCAAACGCTCATAGGGAAATCGCTAAAATGATAAGTCCTTTTATTGAAAATGGGCAAACAATTGTATTAAATCCAGGCAGAACACTTGGTGCATTGGAATTTTCTCATGAATTAAAAAAGCATACATCAAAAAAGATTTACATTGCAGAAGCACAAAGTTTAATTTATGCATGCCGTACTATAACTCCTGGTGTTGTTAAAATATTCGGAGTTAAGGACAAGGTGTTGTTATCTGCATATCCTGCAATATATACCGATTTTGTTTTAAAAAAGCTGAATTCTGTTTACAATTGTTTTTTAAGTGCAGAAAATATCCTTTCAACAGGTCTTGAAAATATTGGAGCAATATTTCATCCGACAGTAGTCCTTTTCAATGCAGCAGCGATAGAAAGAGGCTCTATGTTTTATTTTTATAATGATATGACTCCATCTGTTGCCAATTTTATTGAAGAAATTGATAAAGAAAGAATTGCTATTGGTAATGCTTTTGGCATTAAACTTAGAACAGTTTCTGAATGGATATCTTTTGCCTATAAAGGAATTGAAGGAAATAGCTTATGTGATAAAATGAGAAATAATCCAGCATATTATAAAATACTAGCTCCTAATACACTTCATAGTCGTTTATTGTCAGAAGACATTCCGACAGGCGTTCTTCCCTTTATAGAATTAGCAATGATGGCTAAGCTTGAAGTTCCTTTATTAAGGTCAATTATGTTCATTTCAGAAAAGTTATTGAATCAGGATTTTAGAATAACCGGTCGTACACTTTGCAATTTGGATATTGCCCACCTTACATTGCCCGAATTTATTAAAGCATTATAAACAATGATGAAAAATGTTGAAAAAGATGAAATTTTTGGCTTTATAAGACCAGGTATTGATGTGCATACATTAGGAATCAATACAGTTGCTAAAATGATTGAAGAATGCGGGTTTAGGGTTATTATTTGTGATTCTGTTTTAGCAGATGCTATTACGAACATTTCAAAACTTGATAATATTTCGTTTCTGAGCAACTGGATTATCTCAAATAAAATCACCAGACTTGGTTTTAGCTATCGTTTGGACCCACAAGATGCACAAATATGTTTTGGAAAAGTGTATTCACAGCTTCGAGATAACAAGCATTTTTGCGAACAGGGAGGAACAATTAATCAAATATATTTTTCAGGCCTTCCTGAAGCTTGTTATAGAATTGAAAGCGAATATGATAAACAAATTCCATTCTTTATTGGTGGCGAAACTCAAATCGAAACTTTGAGAAAATTAGGCATTCCTGAAGTTTTTATTACACCCACAATAACAGAAGGCTCTAAATATGATGACGAACGTATTATGTTTGCTCAGAATATAATAAAATCAGGAGAGTATAAATATTTAATGCCTAATGATAGATTTAAATATCAAAATTTTGGTACTGAGAAAGACACATTAGTGGAAAGGGTTTCTAATAATAAAAAAAAAGGATTTCCTCCCCTAATGAGGGTACATGTTGGT
>JAAXXA010000788.1 GCA_013334735.1 Bacteroidota bacterium | reverse complement strand
ATGAGCAAATGCAGTTTCATAAAGAAAGAGAAGCAGTTAAATCTAAGTATGTTGTTTGCTATTCTGCTGACGAAGCAATTGAAGAAATTAGAAAATATATAGAGGAATAAAATGAATAAAAATAAATTAAATAATAAAAAAAAGAAAAAATTATCTTATACACAATCTTATAAACAAATAGAAAAAGATCTTAGTATGTTGTTTGCTATTATGCTGACGAAGCAATTGAAGAAATTAGAAAATATATAGAGGAATAAAATGAAAACAGTAATTATTTTTATTTTAACATTGCTTTCTTTATTGGTCATGATATTGACTATGAAAGAAATATTAAATTGCAATATATTACGGATATGCAAATATATAATCGTAATCATGTTTTCTTGTCTAATAATAAATTTATTATTGGCGTCATAGACATTGAAGATATTGTTTATTTAAGCGCTATATTATAAATATAATAAATGGATAAATTATTAATATGAGAAAACTAGCTAGCATACAAATAATTAAAGATATAAAACCAATAAAAGATGCTAATGTAATTAAAGCTGCATCGGTACTTGGGTGGCAAACTGTTATAAAAGAAGGACAGTTTAATATTGGTGATAAATGTGTTTATGTGGAAATAGACTCAGTCTTCCCAAATAAACCAGAATTTGCTGATTTTTTAAATAGAAGCAATAGATTAAAAACAATACGTTTACGAGGACAAATTTCTCAAGGAGTTTGTTTGCCAGTGAGCATTTTGCCCGCCGGAAATTATGATGTTGGAGACGATGTCACCGAAATATTGGGTATAAAAAAATATGAGATGCCAATACCAGTAGAACTTTCTGGGGAAATTAAGGGACCTTTCCCATCATTTATTCCTAAAACTGATGAGCCACGAGTACAAACAGCTCAAGATATGCTTGATAAATATGTAGGACAAGAATTTTATGCTTCTGAAAAATTAGACGGAATGAGCGCCACATATTATGTGTATAATGGTGAATTTGGAGTATGCACAAGAAATGTAGAGATAAAAGAAAATGAAAATAGCGTGCCATGGAAGATAGCCAAAACTTATAATATAAAAGACAAGTTGTTATTTATAGGAGAAAATATAGCAATACAAGGGGAATTAATCGGCAAAGGAATCAATAAAAATATTTATAATTTAGACGGTAATGATTATTATGTATTTAATGTATTTGATATAGATAAATATAAATATATGGATATATTTGATATGCAGAATTTTTTATTTGATATATTGAAGTTAAAACATGTCCCTCTTATAGAAATAATGCCATTAATAAACGATGTACAGGATTTAGTAAAATTTTCTACCGGCAAAAGTAAATTAAATAACCAAGCTTGTAGAGAAGGCCTTGTATTTAGGACATTAAAAGGAATACAAGATTCTAAATTTGGCAGAGTTTCTTTTAAAGTAATAAATCCAGAATATTTGTTAAACGAATAAATAACTAGATGATTTTTTGATGGACAAACAAAGACAAATATATCCTTTAGATGATTCCATATAAATGGCAAGACGTGAAAAACGTATAACATATCTACAAATACATGCACCTGAGTGTTTTAATGAATATTTTAAGAAATAAAGACATATTTAGGATTATAAAACACACATGAAATTTTATAGATTAAATGGCTATGATATAGAAGAATGTCCAGAAAAAGAAGCGCCATACTGGAGATGCAAAAATTTATTTAGAAATTATATAGAAGGATGGAGAGTATCAACTATATTTCTTTGCAGAGACCATAATTTTAATAATATAGAAGAGATAAAAGAACTTCCTCTGTTGTTTGAAACAATGATATTTGATCCTAAAGGAAATATTGCAAGACAAAGAGGGCAGGA
>JAAXXA010000194.1 GCA_013334735.1 Bacteroidota bacterium | reverse complement strand
GATTCATGAGATGGTGCATCTGCTGGAGCGTAACCACAACGAAAATTTTATCGCCTACATGGATAAATTCTTGCCGAAGTGGAAGCATCTCCGGGAAGAACTGAATCGATCACCGCTTGGGCATGTGGAGTGGGGGTATTGAGGGAGGAGGAGAGTAAAGGGATGAGGAATTGGCAGAGGTTGTTGATTATAAGCATTATTTTCCACTTTATCTGAAAAAACGAAATAAGAAACATCTTCATCTTTTATTTTATATGCAGCTGAAACTTTTTTCTTTAATTTTTCTATAAAATCTTTATCAAAAGGCTGGTTTTGTATATCAACATGAAAAAGGCGTCTTTCCATAATATTTTTACTTAAAGTAGAAAGAATTGGATCTTTTTCATCGCGCCAAACTTTAACAGAAGCATAAATATCGTAATCGTCGAGATTTGAAAAAGTATTAAGCAAAATAGGTTGTTTTAAAAAATCCTCTTTGTTGTATTTATTATAAAGAAACTCATGAAGAGACGGAGTGGCAAAGAGTTCAACACCATTATCGGCAAGATATTTAGCTCTGTTCAATACCTTTATCAAAAGGTATTCGGCTCCCAGAACAGTTTTGTGAAGGTATACCTGCCAGTACATAAGCCTTCGCGCTATTATAAATTTTTCAATAGAATAAATACCTTTAGCCTCAATAACCAACTGATCATTAACCACATCCATCATTTTAATAATGCGTTCAGTGCTGATAACACCTTCTGAAACACCTGTAAAAAAACTATCTCGTTTTAGGTAATCCAAGCGGTCAACGTCTAATTGACCGGAAACAAGTTGATGCAGAAATTTTTTCTTATATTTATTTCTGAAAATATCAATAGCTAACTGCAACTTTCCTTTAAATTCAATATTCAGTCTTTCCATAAAAAGCTTGGAAAGATATTCATGTGATAAGTCATAAACTATGCAGTTTTCTAAGGCGTGAGAAAAAGGACCGTGCCCGATGTCGTGTAGCAGAATAGCAATCAACACAGCTCTTGCTTCTTCGTCAGTAATATCATTACCTTTAGAGCGTAACACTTCAATAGCTTCGCTCATAAGATGCATTGCACCCATAGCATGGTGGAAACGCGTATGAAATGCGCCGGGATATACTAAATGTGTCAACCCTAATTGCTTTATCCTCCTTAACCTTTGAAAGTAAGGATGTTCGATAATTTTGAAAAGAAAATCGTCCTGAACTGAAATAAATCCATATACAGGATCGTTGAATATTTTTCTTTTACTGATTTCCTTATTTTTCAATATATTTGCAATATATCATTAAAAAAATTTCGGTAAAGATACAAAAACCAAACAAAAATGGAAAAAATAACAATATTATGGGCTGACGATGAAATAGAACTTCTCAAACCTCATATTATGTTTTTAATTGAAAAAGGTTATGATGTTGTAACTACCAATAGTGGCAATGAAGCTCTCGATATTGTTAAAACACGAACTTTTGACATAATTTTTCTTGATGAGAATATGCCGGGCTTATCTGGTATTGAAACCCTCACACAATTAAAAAATATTGCGCCACATATTCCAATTGTTATGATTACAAAGAGTGAAGAAGAAACAATTATGGAAGATGCAATCGGTTCAAAAATAGCCGATTACCTTATAAAGCCTGTAAATCCAAACCAAATATTATTGGCGATTAAAAAAAATCTTGACCATAAACGCTTGATCAGCGAAAAAACCTCATCAGTTTATCAACAAGAATTTCGCAATATTTGGATGACGTTAAATGAAAAACTTGATTTTAATCAGTGGGCAGAAGTTTACAAAAAAATTACACATTGGGAGCTGGAATTAGAAAAGTCGAATGACAACGGGATGAAAGAAGTCCTAAAATCTCAAAAAGATGAAGCAAACGCTCTTTTTTCAAAATATATTGAATCGAACTATTTGTCGTGGTTAAATGGTAAGGATAAAAGACCTTTATTGTCTCACACATTAGTAAGAGAAAAATTAATTCCTCAGCTTGCAAGCCCAAATTCATATTTCTTTTTAGTTATTGACAATCTTAGGTATGACCAATGGAAAGTATTGCAATTATTGTTCGAAGAGTATTACAGAGTAGTAGAAGACGAAATGTATTACAGCATATTGCCAACAGCAACACAATATGCCAGAAACGCATTATTTTCGGGATTAATGCCGACAGAGATTGAGAAAATATATCCTAACCTTTGGATGAACGAGGATGAAGAAGGCACAAAAAATCAATATGAAGAGGAGTTGTTTGCATCTCAAATGAGGCGCTATGGTAAGGATATCAAATTTTCCTATACAAAAGTGCTGAATCTGCATTCAGGGAAAAAATTAGTTGAAAATCTTTCAAATCTGATGGATAACAAACTTAATGTAATAGTGTATAATTTTGTTGATATGCTTTCGCATGCGCGTACTGATATGGAGGTAATAAAAGAGCTTGCAGACGACGAAGCAGCATATCGCTCACTTACATATTCATGGTTTGAACATTCACCATTAATGGAAGTAATAAAATTTGCCGCCGAAAAAAAAGCGCATATAATTCTTACAACAGATCATGGTTCGATAAAAGTTCATAATCCGTCAAAAGTGATAGGAGATAAAAACACAAATACAAATTTGCGATATAAACTTGGAAAAACACTTCAGTTTGAAAAAAGGGATGTTTTTGAAGTAAAAAATCCGGCAGAAGCTTTCCTGCCTAAAATGAATGTAAGCACAACATATATTTTCGCAAAAGAAAATAAGTTTTTTGCTTATCCTAATAACTATAATTACTATGTAAATTATTACCGTAACACATTTCAGCATGGAGGAATTTCACTCGAAGAAATGTTGATCCCTATTATTACACTTTCCCCCAAATAATTTTCTACAGGTTAAATTTTTCATAAGCGCTCAAATATAGCAATTTATGAACCTATAAACCAAAAAAAAGCTTCATTTTTAAAAATTTAAAAAAAAAATTTCTATTTTAGCCAACTAATAATAAAGATAATTCAAAATGATAAAAAAACTAATATATTTTGTTGTAATTGTATTTGTTGCATCAACATTCAATTTTACGGCAACTGCAAGTTTTCACAAGCTTTTTTCTGAGTCGAACCCAAAAGGCAAGAAAAAATGTTTTAGTCGTATAACGGCATATTTTAAGTACAAGGATGGCGATTACAAAGAAGCATTAAGAATCTACAGAGAACTTTATGAACTTAATAAGAATGATGCTAAAATTAATTATCAAATAGGGAAATGTAATGTTGCATTACAAAATATGGAAGAAGCTATTCAATATTTAATAAAGGCAAATAAATTAAATGCAAGACTTGTAGATAAACATTCTCACTTTTTTTTGGGGCAAGCTTACCAATACCTTGGAAAACTTGATAGCGCCATTATGGAATATAATATTTACAAAAATTCCATTTCACCCCGTAAGATAATAAACGATCCTGTAAACGAATTGCTATCACAAACAGAAACGGCACAATATCTATTGTCGCATCCTGTTAATATAAAAATTAATAATTTGGGAAAAGATGTAAATAGTGAATTTGATGAAGGTATGCCATTAATTAGCCCGGGAGATAAGACTTTGATATTTACATCAAGAAGGTCGGATACAAAAGGAGGAGGTATAGATCCAAATTCGGGGCAATATTATGACGATATATATTTTGCCAATTGGGAAGATGGGTCAAATAAGTGGACACCGGCATCAGGCTTAGAAGGAGATTTGAACACCACAGGTCATGATGCCTGTATAGGAATATCTCCCGATGGAAATACTCTTTTTGTTTACAAAAATATCCCCAAAGTTACCGGTAGTGGTGATATTTATTTTTCCACAAAAAAAACTGACGGAAAATGGTCTATTCCAAAAGCTATGGGAAAACCAGTTAATTCATCATTTTTTGAAGGCTCCTGCAGCTTGTCGCCCGATGAAAATACCATTTATTTTATTAGTGAAAGAAACGGAGGTTATGGAAATGCCGATATATGGAAAAGTAATAAAATAGGTAAAAATCTATGGGATAAACCTGAAAACCTTGGAGCAGTTATTAATACTGATGGCGATGAAATGTGCGTATTTATGCATTCCGATGGGAAAACTCTATATTTTATTTCCAACGGGCATAACACAATGGGAGGTTATGATGTTTTTAAAAGTGAGATGAAAGCCGATTCTTCATGGAGCGAACCCCAAAATTTAGGTTATCCGATAAATACAACAAAAGATGAATTAACTTTTTCATTAACTTTAGATGGCAAAAAAGCATATTTAACAAGTAATAGAGAAAATGGACTGGGTGGTACAGATATATACGAAATAGATATGTCCAATTATATTATACCTTCTGAAAAAGATTCTTCTATAAAACAAGTTAATTCAAACTTTGCAATATTTAAGGGAAGTGTTATTGAGTCAAATTCCGCACAACAGGTTGATGCAATAATAGTGATAAAAGAACTGGCGACGGGTAAACAGGTTTACCAATTGTTTACCAACGATCTGGGGGATTATTTTGTATCATTGGAAAGCGGAAAAGAATATGAAATATCCGTTGACAAACCAGGATTCAAAAAATATTATGAAAAAATAACCCTTCCTTCAAATAAAGACAAATCTAATGTGTTAGTAAAGTTGATTATTTTAGAAAAAATTACCCAAGAATAAATGAAGTTCAAAATTTGTAATCAATAAGTCCGCCATCGGCGGATTAAAGTGCCTAAAGTTTAAAGTGGCTAAAGTACTTGGATTTGAGCTGAAAATAAAGATATATTGTTGCTGGTTATACTCATAATTGCACAAGAATATATACTAAAAACGGGATAAATTAGCGCATTTTATGAATGAAAAAATATATAGAGGAATAAGGTATAAAAAAGAGCAGCTTATACCCTATACCATTATACCATTTACCTGAAACCAAAATGTAGTAAATTACCCCGTGCAAAGTATAAATAAAAAATAAAACCATGAAAACAAAATTTAATTAATTGAAGTGTGGTTTTTCGATTATAATCACTTTTTGTTTTTTATTTTATAATTACAACACCTTTTCTCAGGGTGTAGGAATCAATACTACTGGCAATGCAGCCAAACACTTTATTCCTTTGAAATAAAAGCTGCAAATTTGCTTACGACTGTGCGATAGATATTTCTTTTTCCCTTTTCCTTTTGCAGCCAAAATATTATCTGTCTTTAAAAATGGGCTGCAAATGGGCTTTACATTGTGTGTATAATTAAATTTCGTATTATTTAATGGTAATTTAGGTAGATACTTATATAGATTGTCTTGATAACTGATCGCTAACACAAATACGAAATTCATCTAAAAAATTACTATAATTTTTGTATTTGTTGGTTTTTTTTGAAATATAATATTGTGCTGAAGTATCAATTTCTTTCAACCAACTCAAATAATGTGAATTATTATTATTTTCGGCTCGAAAAATTTCGGTCTTTAATTCTTTGTATAATTCGTTAAAATGGACATCTGATTTTTTAGAATCATTGATTCTTTTTAATAATTCAGCTAATTCTTGTTTTCTTTCCATAGTTTTCTTTTAATTTTATTCTTTTGAATTATCAAATGTTTGTTATGGACTGTAATTTATAAAAGTCTAATCCTATGTTCAAACATTTCATTAATGTCCCATTCATGGTTGGGAAATTTTATTTTATAACTCTTTGGAATTTTTTCTTTTAAGTCTTGAGCTAGTTTATAAGATGTCGCCTCAAGTATAATAGTTGACGCTGGAGGTATATCGCTATTAATAAGAGATTTTATTCGAAGTCTTTCTAAGTTATCAGTATGGAATCCAAAACCAAGGAAATATATTTTTTTACCATTCCTGAGTAATTGTCGTGCATGCTTAAATTCAATATCTCAGAAAAAGCAGCAAATCTCTAAAAATAATTTATGACAATGTTGCTTCTGATGATATTGAATTTAAGCATGCACGACAATTACTCAGGAATGGTAAAAAAATATATT
>JAAXXA010000193.1 GCA_013334735.1 Bacteroidota bacterium | reverse complement strand
AAAACCAGTACAGGTTTTTCAGGTGGTGGCGCAACTGTTAGCGATATAGTTTTAATGCGCAGAACAGTAGGACCCAATATGGGAGTAAAAGCCAGCGGTTTAATCAGAGATTATAATTCAGCTGTAGCATTGATACAAGCGGGTGCAACCAGACTCGGTTGCGGAGCAAGTGTAGCTATTATAACAGGAGCTGTAGCTAAAGGAAATTACTAATAGGACAAATAAGAAATTAATAAGGTACTATTGTTAAAACAATTTAGTTTTGCAACGGTAATCGGTAACTGGTAATCAGTAATCAGTAAGTCCGATTACAAAAACAAGATTGTTACAGAATTAATTTGTTGTTACACTATACCGTTGCCGCAGGTTCAGCAGCAGCGCGCATAGCCATTATATCTTTATCAAGCAAATACAAATTTTGTTTACCTAATAATTTAAGCTTGTCAATAATAGCTCTTGCCGATTTTTCTTCTTGTATTTGTTCAGCAACAAACCATTGAACAAAATTAAGTGTTGTAAAATCTTTCTCTTTATTACAAATATCAACTATTTCGTTAATTGAAGCTGTAATAAATTCTTCATGCTTCAATACTTGCTGAAAAACTTCTAAAACATCTTTAAATTTTGCAGGAGGTGTTTTAATAGCTGATATTAAAGAGTTTCCGCCCCTTTCGTTAACATAATGAATAAACTTGAGCATGTGCAGGCGTTCTTCTTCAGCCTGAACATATAACCATTGAGAAATGCCTTCGTAACCTGTTGTTTCTGCCCAAGATGCCATCGACAAATACAAATGTGAAGAATATGATTCTTTTTCAATTTGTATATTTAGTATTTTTTCTACACTTTTTATCATAACATTAATTTTTAAATTTTATGTAAAGGTAATTTTTTTTATTTTAAGAAATTGTTAAAATTTTATTTTTAAAATTTATATGTCGTTTTAACGGAGCTTAAAAACATAAAAACAAATTTGCAAGATACCTTTCTGAACTACCTGTAATCAAAGCCATTAATAAATTTTAAACAGACTTTAAATATATTTTATTTAACTTTACAAAAAAACTAATATGTCGCATAAGAAAAAAAAACACAGCAACACTAATAACCAATTAGTAAATGATATACTAAAAATATTTGCTGATAATCCCAGCCAATCGTTCAATTACAAACAAATATCAGGAAAGCTTAATATAATCGATCAGGGGAATAAGCAACTTTTAAATGTATTGCTCTCGGAATTAATTGGGAAAGGAGCATTAAATGAGGTAAAGAGGGGGAAATATCAAATTGATCCTTCTCAGATAAAATTTCATGGCTCAACAAAATCTTACATAACAGGTATTGTTGATATGAAGCCTACAGGAAAGGCTTATATAATTTCGGATGAGTTGGCAGAGGATGTGCAAATTGCCGCTAACAATACAAATTGCGCGCTTAATGGTGATAAAGTAAAGGTTTTTATTTTTCCATCACGCAAAGGGCGGAAACCTGAAGGAGAAATAGTAGAAATAATTGATCGCGCTAAAACGAAATTTGTAGGAATAATGCAGATTTCAGCCAAATTTGCTTTTCTTGTTCCAGATAATTTATCAATGCCTGTTGATATTTTTATTCCGAAAGAAAATTTGAACGGAGCTAAAGATGGAGAAAAAGTTGTGGCTGAAATAACCGATTGGCCAAAAAGTTCGAAAAATCCCTTTGGCAATATTACCGACATTCTTGGTAAACCCGGCGACAATAATGTGGAAATGAATTCAATTTTGGCAGAGTTTGGCTTCCCGTTATCTTTCCCAAAAGAAGCAGAAAAAGAAGCGGATAGTATTTCAAATAAAATTACAGACGAAGAAATAAAAAAACGCAGGGATTTCAGAAACTCAACAACAATAACAATTGATCCGGAAGATGCTAAAGACTTTGACGACGCCTTATCCATTTCGTGGTTGCCAAACGATAATTTTGAAGTAGGGGTGCACATTGCAGATGTATCTCATTATGTAAAACCCGAAAGCGCCGTTGATAAAGAAGGTTACGAAAGAGGCTCCTCAATATATTTGGTTGACAGAGTTATTCCGATGCTCCCCGAACGCTTATCAAACAATTTATGCTCCCTTTCACCACACACCGATAAATTATGCTTTTCTGCAGTATTTGAAATTAACGAAAAAGCTCAAATAATTAATGAATGGTTTGGGAAAACTATCATAAATTCGAACAGAAGGTTTAATTACGAAGAAGCTCAGCAAATAATCGAAACAGGAGAAGGTGATTATTCAAAAGAGTTGTTACAACTTCATTCACTTGCAAGCATTCTGCGCGAGGAAAGATTTAAAAATGGTTCAATTGCTTTTGAAACTACTGAAGTAAAATTTAAACTTGATGATAAGGGGAAACCGTTAAGCGTGTATATTAAAGAATATAAGGATTCGAACAAACTTATTGAAGATTTTATGTTGCTCGCAAACCGGAAAGTAGCCGAATTTGTAGGTAAAAAGCAAAATAAGGAAAGCGTTAAAACATTTGTTTATAGAGTTCATGATGAACCAAACCCCGAAAAACTTACAATATTTTCGGAATTTGTAAGCAAATTAGGATATAAAATGAAAACTTCTTCACGAAAAAATACTATAAATTCATTAAATAAATTATTGAGTGATGTTATAGGAAAAGGAGAACAAAATATGATCGAAAATCTTGCTGTACGCACTATGGCAAAGGCATATTATTCAACAAAAAACATTGGCCATTATGGACTGACTTTCGACTTTTATTCACATTTTACATCACCGATACGTCGTTATCCTGATTTGATGGTGCATCGTTTATTAAATGATTATCTTAATAATTTGCCTTCGGCAAATAAAGATGAATACGAAGAAAAATGCAAGCATTCTTCAAACATGGAGAAAAAAGCAGCCGATGCAGAACGCGCATCAATAAAATATAAACAGGTAGAATTTCTTTTAGACAAAGTAGGGCAAACTTTTGACGGGGTTATTTCGGGTGTAAGTAAATGGGGAATATTTGTTGAAATTGTCGAAAATAAATGTGAGGGAATGGTTGCACTCCGTGATATGGAAAATGATTATTATTATCTTGATGAAGAAAATTATTGTGTTATAGGTCAAAGATCGGGCAATACATACAGATTGGGAGGCAAGGTAAAGATAGTTGTGAAAAAGGCTAACCTTTCGAGGAAACAATTAGATTTTGTGTTGGCAGAATAAAATTTGAAAGGCTTCCTTTATTTGAGGAAGCCTTTCAAATTTTAAGAATTGAATATTAATTATCAAAATCTTTAATAAGTTATTACTACTTTGCCATTGCCTGAGTTGATTCCATTTATATAATATCCGGTACTTCCATTCATCCCTCCAAAATAGGATGAACCACCGCCTCCGCTTGGTCCGCAACAACCTGTGCAAGCTCCGCCTCCGCCGTAATATCCACCACCGCCAGCACCGCCACAACCACCTGAATTACCTCCTGTTCCTAATGAACCGGTAGTGCACCCTCCTGCGCCGCCGGCAGATTGAGTTCCGCCCATACCGGGACCGGAAGCGCAAGTCTGACCATTGCCACCGGCAGGATAGCCACCGGAACCACCGGCATAACCACCAGAACCACCAGCACCTCCGCCTACTATAATTCTGTTACCTAGCGCTGTACCTCCAATTCGTACGTCGGATGCGCCTCCTCCAGTACCTCCTCCAGTACCTCCTCCGTTGTATCCATTGGTACCACCTGCATAAATATTTAACACGTTACCCGGGGCTACTGTTTTAACGCCATTAATATATCCTCCTAAGCCCCCGGGACCAGCGCCCCATGCTTCTATTCGAACACAAGTAATACCAGCAGGTATGATAAATGTTTGTAAAGCGCCTGTAAAATTAAATGTATTAGTATTTGGAACAGACAGAACCATAGAATTTGATGCAGTACATGTATTGGCATCTGTTACAGTTAGAGAATAAGTATTATTTGAATTAATAGGTGCTGTTGGATGATCCACGTTAGTGCTTGAAAGATTATCAAAAGGAGAAGAATTCCATGCATAAGTATAAGGAGCCGTTCCCCCTGATGCAACCGGAGAGCCTCCCAATGTAAATGTGGCGCTACTGCTGCATGAGAATGTAGGATTCGCACCTGCTGCCGTAGCTGTTAAATTACGCGTTACAACAACCGAATTTGTTGCCGTACAACTGTTCGCATCTGTTACTCTTACTATATATGTAGTGGTTGAACCTGCGCACACAGCTGTAGGATTACTTACTGTTGAACTTGATAAATTTGTTACAGGCGACCATAAATAAGTATATGGAGACTTACCCGCCGATGCAGTAGGACTGCCTCCTATAATTGTTCCGCCAAAAAAACCGCTTCCTGCATCAGCAGCTATTACAGGAGTTACAGTTATTGCCAATGTAGAAGCAGGACTAGTACCACATCCGCTTTGCGCTGTTGCTGTTACAGATACATTTCCTGATAAGGCATTACATGGATAGATTACTGTAATTGTTGTGGTGCCTTGTCCCGAAAATATTGTTGCATTTGGTGGTACCGTCCATGAATATACAGCACTGGCGCCCTGTACAACCGTAATTGAATAAACTACAGATGCTGCTTGTCCCGGGATAATACCTATTGTACCTGAAATGCTTCCAGGTGTTACAGGTATCGGATCAACATTAACGCTTACACATCTTACGGGGCTTGATTCACAGGCATTATAAGCATATACACACACATCTCCTGATATATTTCCAAATAATACAGTTGCCGAAGTACTTCCCTGTCCTGATGTTACCGAAGCTCCGGGAGGTACCGACCAGACATATTTTGTAGCATTTGGAATGGCGTCAATAGAATATGTATGTGATGTGTTGGCGCAAAATGCCGTTACATCTGTTGTTATAAGACCGGGATCTCCCAAAGGAACATTTACAGGTAACCAGCAACTGCCATTATAAGAATTTACTTCGTTGCAATCAGTGTTGTATATTTGCAAACCCGTTACCGGAGAAACAATTGCATCACGTTGGCTTGTGGTCATATTTGGCATTCGCATTCCTTTTGTTGTACTGCTCACATCTAATATTGCAGAACTTGCAGGATTTGATGTTCCTATCCCAACATTTCCTGTTTTACTAATTTTCATTCTCTCGGTACTGTTTGTTTTCATAACCCATGAACGATCGTCAGTAGTGCCGATAAAATTTGTTGTGGTATCTGTTCCTGCATTACCGCTTGTTGACCAGCCTCCGCTTCCTGTTGCAATTCTTACCCATTTGGTAGCGTCCCAGTAATAGAATCCGGGTGTAACATCACCGGTAGTTACTGAATCATAAACCAATAAGCTATTAGCAGGATTAGTTACAGGAGCGGCTGATGTGGTGCTTGTAAGAGCAACTCTAGGTATGCGCATTCCCTGATTTGTAGAACTCACATCAAGCATTGCCGAATTGTCGGCAGCGCTACCGGTAGCGTTTATTGCAGCGCCACCCTGAGCATTACAATTTATAATTAGCAAGGAATATATGATGACTCTTGCTAATAAAAAAAAAGTTTTATTTATCATAACATTAAAATTAAAAATGTTTAAAATATTCTGTATTTGCCAAATTTATAATACACAAGAACAAATATACATATTATTACTGATAATTATTTGAATATTTTAAATTTAATATTCATAGTGGCAGATGAGGAAAGAAAATAATACTTTTGGCTTATGCCATAAGTTTTATCAGATACCCCGTCAATTTACTTGCAGAAGCGTTTGAAGGCATTACAATTGCTCCTGCATTTTCGAGTTCGCGCTTTACATGAACTCTGTTTTGCGGATCATCATCGGTTCCGGTAATTGAACAAATAATGAATATATCAGGATTAATTTTTATTGCATTTTTAATAGGATTAACAAGCTCCTGTTTTCCGCACTTTTTCGGGACACCCTCTATAACCCTTGATAATATTGAAATGTTTTTTAATTTTGGGTGTCCCGAAATTAGAAAACATGTTTG
>JAAXXA010000192.1 GCA_013334735.1 Bacteroidota bacterium | reverse complement strand
CAAGTAATTATAATACGTAAAATTATCTTTAACAGTGGCGGGGAATGGAGATGATGGTGGGCATGGGTGAAGGAATGATAACTGAAATTAACTTAAAACTATTTACATAAGATAATAATAATATATATATATATAAAACTGACGTACAGCACCTATCATTTAGTTTAGCAATAGGGTTACATTATGCAAAAGGAGAGTTTATTGCAAGAATGGATTCAGACGATATTTCGACACCTGACAGATTAGAGTTGCAAGTTGAATATATGATAAATAATCCAGATATTATAGTGCTGGGTACTTGTTATGAGCTTATTGATTATAAAGGACATCCAATAAAAAAAATATCATTACCGCTTTATAATAATGACATTCGAAGAACTTTTATTATAGGTAATCCGATATGTCATCCCAGTGTAATGTTTAGAAGGAAAGAAATTATAGATATCGGTGGTTATCTTGGAGATATTTACGCACAAGATTATGATCTATGGGCTAGACTTGCGATGAATAAAAAATATAAATTTGCTAATTTAAAAAAAATATGTTTACAATATCGTGTGCAAGGTAGTGGAAATGCCAGAAAATCAAGATTAGCATATGCTTCTATGGCAGGAGCGCAGTTTAGAAATTTTATTTATGGCGCTGGAATATCTTGGTTTGTAGGTGCATTAATAAGCGCTTTTAAAGCGGTAATTGTTTCAAAAAAGTAAAAGCATGAAAAAAAATAGAATCATAAATATTATAAGTAATATATTTAAAACAATATTGCCAAAAAATAAAATCGGAGATAATATCTATTCATATATAAAATTTTTATTTATTCATAAAAGAGTTCCAACAAACAAAAAGTTATTCAATGATGTTCTTTATAAAATTAAAACAACAGAAGAAATTGACGATGCATTGAGAGCTTTTGTGTCTGATAAAGAATATTTAAAAATATTTGTAAAATCTGTTATTGGTGATATATATGTTGTCCCAACATTAGCAATTCTTAAAAATGCAGTTGACGTTAATGAATATTTATTTCCAGAAAAATGCTGTATAAAGCCAACTCATGCAAGCGGAAAGGTTTTTTTAAGGTCTAACAATGAAAAAATAGATTATAAGGAAATTAAAAGTTGGCTTCAAATAAAATACTATGAGTATGGTAGAGAAAGGAATTATAAGTATTTAAAGCCAAAAATCATTGTTGAGCCAATTGTTTTTGATGAAAAAAATCCTATGGATTATAAGTTTTATTGTTATAATGGCACACCTAAAATAATACAAATTGACATTGATAGGTATATAAATCACACAAGATTATATTATAATATGAAATGGGAATTACTAAACTTTTCAATTATATATCCAAAATCCCATAAAACAATAGATAAACCTAAGAATATTATTGAAATGATAGATATTGCAACCTCTTTATGTAAATATTTTAATTTTGTTCGTATTGATATTTATAGCAATGGTGAACACTGTATGGTCGGTGAAATAACACATTGTGCAGAAAATGCGTCAGGTAGATTTATTCCAAAAAAATCTGAATTGTATATGTCAAAAATTTGTTTCAGTAATAAATTGTAACATAAAAAATATAATTTTATTGATTATTTCTATTTAAACTAATTCATATTGTATATGATTAGTAAAAAGACATTAGTATTTACTTGTAATACTGCATTTGGAATCGCAAATTTTCGCAGTGGTGTCCTATGTGCTTTAAAAGAAAAGGGTCATCGAGTTATAGTTGTTGCACCTCCAGATTCGATAAATGAGATTCGACTGAAGTCAATCGGCGTTGAATTTGTCCCTTGGTTTGTTTCAGGCAAGGGAGTATTCATTTTTAGTGAAATAGCATCGATATTATCTTTAATAAAAATATACATAAAAATACATCCATCAATATGCTTTCATTTCACTATAAAAGCAGTAATATATGGTGCAATTGCTTCAAAATGCACTGGGCATAAATTCGTATCTGTGATAACAGGGCTTGGATATGTATTTTTAAATAATTCATGGATTAGTAAAGTTGCACAATTATTGTACAGAATTACCTTAAAATTCTCAAGTGAAATATGGTTTTTAAATAAAGATGATCAACAGGTATTCTATAAACTTAAGCTTACATCCGATATTCCATCAATAATCTTGCCTGGGGAAGGAATTAATCTTCAGTTATTTTCACCAGAAAATACTATTAGCAATAACCAAAATATAAACTACACTTTTTTACTAATTGCTCGTTTGCTTAGAGATAAAGGAATATATGAGTTTGTTGAAGCAGCAAGAATAGTTCTTAGAAATAATCCAAACACTAGATTTCAATTGCTTGGAGAGGTTGGATCTGATAATCCCAGTTCGATTGGAATTGATCAAGTAAAAAATTGGTGTGATGAAGGCATAGTCGAATATCTAGGTGTTACAAATGATGTTCGTGAAGCAATAGGTAAAGCTGATTGTATCGTACTTCCTTCTTACCGTGAAGGAATACCAAGATGTTTGATGGAAGCTGCTGCGATGCAAAAACCGTTGATAACGACAGATGTTCCTGGGTGTAAAGACGTTGTGATAAATGGAAAAACTGGATGGTTATGTAAATCAAAAGATGAAAATGATTTAGCAAAAAAAATGATTATGATTATAAATACGCCGAAAGATAGGTTATTAAATATGGGGATTTTAGGTCGAGAATTAATGAAAAAATGTTTTGATGAAAAAATTGTAATAGATTTATATATTAAAGCTGTTAATAGACTTATCTGAATATTACATTATAATATATTAAAGTTATTCAAATATAATATATTCTTTTCTCCAGAGTAAGAGTAAAACCAACGCAAAAAGTCGCTCACTGTTTGCATATCCTTTTAGTTGGCCATTGAAAATTTTCTGAACAGCTTTAGTATTGAAAAACGAATCTTCAGAATCAAGTAAAGTATTCTGAAAAAAATCCTGCCATTGTTTTTCTTTCAACCAAGAAGTGAGCGGGATACTGAAACCCTGCTTTCTCTGCTGGTCAAATTCCTTTGGAAGTAATTTAGCAGTTAGTTTTTTAAGCAGAACCTTGCGGTCGCTTGCTGAAGTTTTCAGAAGTGACGGAACTTTACCAAAAGCAAATTCAATCAATCGGTAATCCAGGAGTGGAGCACGGACTTCAAGTGAGTTCAGCATACTTGCGCGGTCAACTTTTACAAGGATGTCTGAAGATAAAAAGTGCTCAAAATCCATTCTCGTCGCTTGCTGAATAATATCACCAGCATACATAGCTGTTTGCTTTTGAATCTTTTCAGCTTTTGTCTGCCATTTCGTTCCGTTTTTCAGTAATTCCTGCCGAGTCAAGCAATCCATGTGAGATACTATGAGAGGGAGGCCGTTTGAGAGGCAATTGTTCCCTAAACTCCCCATCCAGTTTCGGCCCTTGAATCCAATTGGAAGAAGTTTCCCTGATATAAAGGCAGTTGTACTTCTCACAAAGTCAGGTAACTTCAATAAATGTTGTATTCTTAAAAAACGATCATAATGCTGGTATCCGCCAAATAGTTCGTCCCCTCCATCTCCTCCAAGTGCAACAGTACAATGCTGTTTGATCAGATTGCTGACCAGATAGGTCGGAATCATCGATGAATCAACGATCGGTTCGTCAAACTGACGGGCCAGATCCGGAAGAAGTTCCAGGGAAGTCTGCGGTGCTTCGAGTTCGATATGCTCGGTGCCGAAATGATTTGCTATAAGTCGGGCATGCTCAGATTCATCATATTTTCCGTAGCCGGGAAACCCGATGGTAAATGTTTTCACTTTTTTATGTGAACGCACAGCCATAGCCGTAACAAGGCTTGAATCAACACCTCCACTCAGCAGTATCCCCACCGGCACATCCGCTTCCATCTGTCTCTTCACCGAATCCTCAAGCAGAGACTCCAACTCCTCAAGCAGTTCATTCTCATCTACCTTTTTGTTTGCATCTTCCTGATATAGGGGTGGTTCCCAGTATCTCCAGACTTTTATATCCTGTGTTTCGAGTGAAAACTCAAGAGCATGAGCAGGAGGAAGCTTGTTGACTCCCTTCAGCATACAGCGGTCTCCGGGCGTATAACCGTAAGCGAGATAGTAGTCGAGCGATTCCTTATCAATTTTTCTTGGGAAGGAAGGGTTTGCCATTAAAGCTTTCAGCTCTGAGGCAAAGCAGATGCTTCTTTCTCGAATGGAATAGAAAAGCGGTTTTTCCCCGGCCCTGTCGCGGGCCATGAAAAGTTTTCTCGCTGATTTATCGTAAAGCACGAAAGCGAACATGCCGTTCAACTTCGTCAGCGTTTTTTCAAGCCCCCATTCCGCAAGACAGGTTATGAGCGTTTCCGTATCCGAATGGCCGCGCCACTCTATCCTGCATCCGCTTTGCTCAAGCTCTCTGCGCAGCTCCCTGTGATTGTAGATTTCTCCATTGAAAACGATGACATACCTGCCGCAATGCGAATGCATCGGCTGGTGTCCGGCTTCTGAAAGGTCTATGATGGATAAGCGCCTGAATCCGAGCGCAAGGGCTGCGTCGTTATCGATGTAGTACCCTTCATCGTCAGGACCGCGATGAATGATGGTATCGGTCATTCTTTTTATGAGCGACCGTGCATCGTCTGCATTGAAGTCACGAGGGTTCCAGAACCCCACAAATCCGCACATGTTTTCTTATCCCACCCCGTTTTAAATTACCAGTGATGAACTCCGGAAAACGACAATAACATTCTGAAGCTCTCCTGCTGCAGAACTTATTCGTTGTATGTACTTCAAGAAAATGATGCAGTCAAAATGGGGTGGGTTAGACGAGCATCTATAATACTTTAAAGATAGTGAAAAATTGTGAAATTTAGAACATAAAGTGTGTTAATGAAGAAAGATAATTAAGAAAAGATGTAAAATATGATCGGGAATATGTGTAAAGTATTGGGAAAAAAGTCTTTAAGAAATGTTAGAAATGTGAGGAAGATGGGTACTGGGTAATGGGAAATGGGTAGTGGGGAATGGGGAACTCAGGACTGAGTGGGTAATGGGTAATGGGGAGTGGGTAGTGGGTACTGGGGAAGAAGTGCTGAGGACTCAGGACTGAGGACTGAGGAAGAGGTAATGGGGATTTGGGAAGAGCCCCGGAGGGGCGGAAGATTGGTAGCGCGGGGTGCAAACCCCGGGTAGGGAATCCCCAAATATCTGGGTTTCAGCTCCGGAGGGGCGGGATATCGGTAGCCAGGGTATTCAATCGGAAATTCCGTAAGCAGTTTTAATCGCGTTGATTATATCAGCGGCAGAATTCCCTTCCAGGCCGAGTTGTTTCAACAGTTGAGGTGTCCACTCCGGTTCTGAAGCGTTGAGAAAATCCCGAAGATCTTTTTTGATCGAGTCCGGCAGGTCTATATTCAGATTGGGAGAGAGGACTTGATAAAGACGAAGGACATCGTTACGATGCTTCCTGATATTTTTGCTGTCAACCTGTCTGCCGGCTACTTTTTTTCTGGTCAGATCCAGCCATGCATGAGCTTTAAGGGGGATAAGGCATTCTTCTCCTACAATGGAGATTCCTTCAATTTCTTTTTTGTGCTGATGGAGAAATCCGTAATAATCATCTTCAAGCAAAATGGCAGAGAGACTTGAAACATTTTCTTCAAAAGGGATCGGAGTCAGGTGGCTGTCGTTGAAAATGGCCAGACCATCCGGTTTGCGTGAAAAGAGTTCAAGCATGTAAGGGTAGTCTTTTTGTGTCGGTTCGTAAAACCGATAGAAAAATTTTCCCCCCTCGCTTTTCTCCTGATTTTTATAACCGCCGGCCCGGATAAAATCCCAGAGTATATTTCCGAAGGTCGCATCCATAACCTCGGCGCACAAGACGATGTCAAGATCTTTGGTGGCACGGGGTTCGAGTCCTGCAGCATCCAACACCAGCCAGGTCGCAGCACCGCCGATTATAATGTATCGGTCCCGGTATTCTGCAAAATGAGAGGCAAATATTTTCAGACCTGTTACCATTCAAGCTTCTCCATCATTTCTTCCAGAG
>JAAXXA010000787.1 GCA_013334735.1 Bacteroidota bacterium | reverse complement strand
CAAATTTTCTATAAACCTGTGAACCCTTTGGGCTCAATAAAATTTAAACAAGCTTTTAGCCCCGAAAAAAATTAATTTTTAGAGTTATTCTATTTTTAGTTTATAATAACCTGGTTTATTGAAAAACTTTTAATTTTGGGCTAAAGCCCCGAGTTTTCTTTGCTATAATTGCCCACGACCTTTAGGTCGTGGCAATTCAAATGCCTTGATTAAGCCTTTAGCCCTTGTAGGTGTTATCACCAACAAAGGATAAGGATTGCTTCGTTCCTCGCAATGACGGCTATTTTTTTTTACGCCCTTGTTGATATTATCACCAATATTTACATACACTATATATACAATAATAAAAAAAATATTACGTTTTTTAATTCTTTTAATTTCATGCTATTTTTATATATTCGCAGTTCAAAATCAAATTAACAAATGAAAGAATACACAAAACTTAACAACATTATCGGTTGGATAGTAGGAATAGCTGCATCCACGGTATTTATTATGACTGCTGAGTCGACCGCGAGTTTTTGGGATTGCGGTGAATTTATAGCAAGCGCATTCAAATTAGAAGTAGGACATCCTCCCGGAGCTCCCACATTCAACCTTTTAGGCAGGATAGTTTCTCTTTTATCATTTGGCAATGTGCAAATGGTTGGCGTACTTATTAATTATTTATCAGCCGTATGCAGCGGACTTGCTGTAATGTTTATGTTCTGGATTACTACATATCTGGCAAGAAAATTCTTCATCGTTAAAGATGAAAACGAATTTACCAAAGGTGATATGTATGCTGTATTTGGCGCAGGGGTGGTTGGAGCTATGTCTTTCACCTTTTGTGATTCGTTCTGGTTTTCGGCTGTTGAAGGTGAAGTTTACTCTATGGCTGCATTTTTTACATCCATTATTTTTTGGTGCGCTACAAAATGGGAAAGAGATTTCGATAAAAACAATAGCTTACGCTGGATAATTTTAGTAGGTTTTTTGATTGGATTATCTGTAGGAGTTCACTTACTCAACCTGCTTGCAATCCCTGCTATGGGGTATATTTATTATTTCAAAAAACACAAAGCTACAATAAAAGGAGTAATATTTACTACTATAATTTCGATGGCAGTAACCGGCTTGATCATGAGTTTAATAATTCCGGGAATAGTAAACCTTTTTGGAAAATTTGAATTATTATTTGTGAATGGTTTCGGATTGCCTTTTAATTCGGGCACTATTATTTTCACATTGCTGATTATCGCTGTTATCGTGTTTGGACTCAAATATACGGTTAAATATAAAAAACCTTTAACTAACGCTTTAATCCTGGCTTTTACTTTTCTTCTTTTTGGATATTCAACGTATTTGATACTCGTAATTCGCTCAAATGCTAACACTCCATTAAATGAAAATGCGCCTAAAGATGCCGTTTCTTTGCTTTCGTACCTGAATCGTGAGCAATATGGCGACTGGCCTGTTTTATACGGACAGTATTATAATTCACCATTAGATAGTAAAAACCCTTATAAAGATGGCTCTCCTTACTATACTCATGATGATAAAATGGGGAAATATGTAATTACCGACGAACGCAAAAATTCGATACCTAACTATGATCCTCAATTTTGTACAATTTTTCCAAGAATGTGGAAAAGTGAAAAAGCCGACGAATACAAAGAGTGGGGCGATGTTAAAGGAATCCCTATTTCCTCTACGGCTCCCGATGGAGAAACTTCAACGATATACAAACCGACTTTTGGCGAAAATCTTACTTACTTTTTCCGTTATCAGATAGCTCACATGTACTTTCGTTATTTTATGTGGAATTTTGTAGGCAGGCAAAATGATGTTCAAAGTACCGGCGATCCTATAGATGGAAACTGGATGAGTGGTATTACG
>JAAXXA010000191.1:3842-6044 GCA_013334735.1 Bacteroidota bacterium | reverse complement strand
GTATAAAGTAGTGCTGGCTGCGGTAGCGAGAGAATATCCACCATCACTTGAAGTGTTATCTATTCCATCGATATACAATTTGCCGTGACCGGTAACACCATCGGTTGTCCAGACAACGTGATGCCATAAACCATTAGTAACTACTGTAGTAGATTGAGTTTGGCCACCCCATGGAGACCAATTAATAACATTTCCGGCAGTAATATAAAGAATGCATGCTTGCGAAGGTGAATTAGTCCCCCACGAAACTAGACTCTGAGATACGCCTGTAGTTGAGGTTTTAAACCAAAGTGAAATTGATCTGGCGCTTGAACCGGTAGGTAAACTTGAGCTAGTTTTAACAATATTGCTTGAACTGGCGCTACTAAAACTTGCTCCTTGTCCGAACTTACCATAACTGTTTCCATAAGTAATGGAATTGTCACTCCCATTATTAATTCCTTTAGAATCATTTGAATTGCCCTCCATACGCCAATAGGAAACCAAGCTTGCATCGCTGTATAGAGGAGTTGTATATAATTCAGGATTTGATGAAGGAAAACCATTGTAAAGGTAAAATACTTCATAAGGAGAAAGAGCGCGGTTGAATATTGCAACATCGTCAATATTTCCCCAATTGAATCCGTCACAAATAGAACAATTATTAGAAGTATAACCTATTGTAGAACTATATGATGTAGGCATACTTGCCGGAATGTTAGTAGTACTCTCGCCTTTCTTAACACCATCAATATAAAGTGTAATTCTGGTGCTTGGAACATATACTCCAACAATGTGATGCCATGTTCCATCTGAATAATCAGAATCAGCGCTGCCTGCACCAGCCTGGATATTTGAACCGTTAGAAGCAAGAAAAACCATGCCCCCGCCACCATAATTTCTGGTAAAACCCCAAGCTCCGTTATAACCGGCAGGATAACCGCCTGAACTTACAAAGGATGTATGTCTGGAAGTTGGTAATGCTCCTGTAACTTTTATCCAAAAAGAAACGGTGATTGTTCCTGAAATCTGCAAAGGAGCAGGGTTCCCAAAATTGCTTATTCCGGAAGTTGATGATGTAGTCCAACCTTGTGCAAATTTCCCATAAATACTTCCATAAGTTACTGAATTATCTGTTCCGTTATTACTTCCTTTAGAATCATTGGAGTTGCCTTCAAGTCGCCAATAAGCCACCAGACTGGGGTCGTTGTATAAGGGGGTTGTGTATAATTCAACAGGAGTAGGAGTAGTGGTAGAGCTACTTATATTCAACGCGTAGTATTTCGTATTTGTAGCATCATATATAAAAGAAATTACATCTACTTTATCATTTGTAGTAGTCAAGGTAGGAGCTGTTCCTCCTGACCACAATACAGTAGCCGGCCAAGTAACAGTTCCAGCGGCTCCACTTGATGGCTGTTTCAAAAAAAGCACGTATCTTCCACCATCAAGAGAATTAGCAAATGTGAATGTTTGTGCGCCATTAGCAAGTTGAATATGTTGTACGTTTCCGTTTGCCCAATTTAGAGAGGTAGTAGTAGTGTATTTGGCGGAAGCATATTGCCCTGAAGTTGCTGCGCCTGTGCCTATAAGATTCCCTGAAGTAGCGGGGAGGTTAAGAGTTGTACTACCTGCTGCAGCTGCAGTTTGTATCGTTGTATTTCCCGAGCTTGAACCTGCAAGGCGCAAAACTCCGGCTTTTGTTCCTGCAACACCCAAATCTAGTAATGCTCCGGGAGTGTTTGTTCCGATACCGACATTGGCGCCATCATCAAATATCTGGCTGCATGCAGCATTTGTAACATTCGACTTTAGTATATAATTTGTATTCGTACATCCTTCAGGACCAGTTGCACCAGTTGCGCCTGATACTCCTTGTACTCCTTGCATTAGTGAATTTGCTGTGAGGTCTATAGCTACAGATTCAATTTTCCATGTTTCATTAGCCGGAACTATTTGCTGTGTCGTTACTGTTACAGTACTTTTATACTGTAAAGTAGAACCTACTCCTCCAACTGCCGGAACAATTATATATTTTAAAACAGAAATAGAATTTACTTTGTTCCCGGCAGCAATCGTTTGCCCTGTAGTTAACCAATAAGGAGATACGGAAATATTATTAGCCATAGCAGCGACACCATCAATAATAATTGCCGGTGTAGTTTGCGCATTGGAGTCGTTTATATAAAATGTTACACTGAAAACTACGGTAATATATGCAAA
>JAAXXA010000191.1:0-3832 GCA_013334735.1 Bacteroidota bacterium | reverse complement strand
TGTTCGTTTTTTTATTTTTTTTGACTATTTTGCTGATATTTTTATTTTATGAATACAGGTCTTTAGTAATTCAAAGTATTCCCTGCATAGTAATTTGTTCCGTCATAAACGAAAGTGATTATATCAACTTTATTATTAGTGGTAGTCAATGTTGGCGCAGTAACCCCCGACCACATTACAGTTCCGGGCCAAGTAAGCGTTCCTGCTGCTCCGCTTGAGGGTTGTTTTAAAATAAGTACATATCTTCCACCATCAAGTGGATTGGCAAATGTGAAAGTCTGCGCACCATTAGCGAGTTGGATATATTGTACATTCCCGTTAGCCCAATTTAGGGTAGTAGTAGTGGTGTATTTTGTAGAAGCATATTGTCCTGAAGTTGCTGCGCCGGTACCTAAAAGGTTTCCAGTAGTAGCAGGGAGTGTAAGAGAAGCCGTCCCAGCTGCAGCCGCCGTTTGAATAGTCGCATTCCCAGAAGAAGAACCTGCAAATCTAACAACTCCGGCTTTTGATCCGGCAACACCCAAATCGAGCAATACTCCGGGATTGTTTGTCCCGATACCGACATAAGTTCCATTATCAAATATTTGGCTACATTCAGCATTTGTACCATTTGATTTTATTACATAATTTGCACTTGTACAACCGACAGGTCCTGTTGCACCTGTAGCTCCGCTTGGTCCTTGTATCCCCTGTATAATAGGGCTTGCAGTAAGGTCTAATGCAACAGATTCAATTTTCCATGTTTCATCAGCCGGAACTGTTTGCTGCGTAGTTACTGATACGGTACTTTTAAATTGCAGAGTAGAACCTACTCCTCCTGCAGCAGGTACAATTATATACTTTAAAACAGAAATAGAATTTACTTTATTTCCGGCAGCAATCGTTTGCCCTGTGGTTAACCAATAAGGAGAGGCTGAAATATTATTAGCCATAGCAGATACACCATCAATAATAATTGCAGGCGTCGTTTGCGCATAAGAACCATTTATAAAAATAGCTACACTTAAAACTATTGTAATAAATACAATTTTTAACAATACCGACACTGTATCTGTAATAGTCCAATAAATTGTCCTATAACAGCTACTATTTCGGCATTTTACCAAATTTCTCTTTGGAATGAAATATATTGAATAATAGTACAATTTCATTGTTTTTCTTTTTTTAAAATTGTTTGACTATTTTTTAAATAAAAAATTACCAGCCTCTGGTGGTGTAAAGGTTTGTGGGATCAACAAAGGGTGTTCCTGTTGTAAAAGGAACCCATTTAGCCGGAGAAGTAGTAGTATAAAAATAAAAACCGGGAATAACATTATCAGGTGATGTTCCTGCTGTAGCCGTATTATAAATCAATAAGCTTGCAGCCGGACTGGCAATAGTGGTAATATCTGTAGCGCTTGTTAAAGCCACACGTGGAATAAGAATACCTTGATTTGTGGAGCCAACATCAAGCATAGCGGAGTTATCCGCGGCGCCACCGGTTGCATTAATAGCTGCGCCTCCCTGTGAAAATGAATTGAGAGTGAAAAGTGAAAAGTGAAAAGTGAAAAAAGCATAAGTAATCAATTTTACGTTTAATAAAGTTTTTTTTGTTGCCATAATTTTAAATTTTTAAGGATCCTTATTATCCACCAATGCGGAAAAATTTAAGTACGAATATTTATTATACAAAGATATTTAATAATTTTCTAAAAACCAAACATTTAAACAAATTAAGACCTCAGTATGTCGTTTTTTTGTAAATTGCGGGTGAATATATAAACGAATTTTAATTTTGCTATGCCTTTTAAAGTTTATAAATCATCAGCAGGATCAGGAAAAACCTTTACTCTTGTGCGAGAGTATATCATTCTTGCACTTAAAAAACCTGATCAGTTCAGGCATATACTTGCTATAACATTTACAAACAAGGCAGCCGGTGAAATGAAGGAACGAATTATTCATTATCTAAGAGAATTATCTGCCGATACTCCTGATATAAACAGCGTTGCTTGTAAATTTTTATTACCGGATATTATTAAAGAAACTAATTTAAACGAAAAAGAAATATTTTTCAAAGCACGTCAGGTGCTTAATTCAATTCTTCATAATTATTCCGACTTTGCTATTTGCACAATTGATAGTTTTGTACACCGCATCATCCGCTCGTTTGCTCACGATCTAAAAATTCCGCTTAATTTTGAAGTGGAAATGGATATTGAAAAAATTATATCCGAAGCTATTGATTTACTTATAAGCAAAGTAGGTACTGATGAATTGCTGACAAAAATTCTTGTCGAATTTACTGAGGCTAAAACCGATGATGAAAAAAGTTGGCATATCGAAAACGATTTACAGACTTTTGCAAAGCAACTTTTTAAAGAAGATAATTTTCTCCATCTTGAAAAGATACGTAGTCTGAGCATAAGCGATTTTCTTGAAATAAGAAAAAAAATAGTAAAGCTGATTTCGTTTTTTGAAAATGAAATAACTAAAACCTCTAAAGAAGCTAAAGAACTTATTGCACAAAATAATATTTCTATCGAATCATTTTATCAGGGAAATAAGGGTATAGGGACGTATTTTGAAAATCTTGCCAATGGTAATTTCGATAAAATAATTCCAAATTCTTATGTAACTGCGAGCATTGAACAGGATAAATGGTATGCAGGGAAAGCCGATGCTGTTGATAAAGCAAAAATAGATACTATAAAAGATCAGCTTATCAATATTTATCAGGATATCGAAAAATTAAAAGAAAAACAGTATAAAAATTATATTTTATACAAGTTGATATTTGCCAACATCTATCCTGTGGCAGTTTTGAATGAGATAGAAAAAATTATTGAAGAAATAAAAATTGAGGACAATATTCTTCCAATTTCCGAATTTAACCGCATGATTTCGAAAGTGGTGATTTCGCAGCCTGTTCCGTTTATTTATGAACGTATTGGCGAAAAATATCAGAATTATATGGTTGATGAATTTCAGGATACATCTGTTCTTCAGTGGATGAATATGCTTCCTTTGATTGAAAATTCACTATCGTACGATCAGTTTAATATGATTGTAGGAGATGGTAAGCAGGCTATTTATCGCTTCAGGGGCGGTGATGTGGAACAATTTGCACTACTCCCTAAACTTCCAGCAGAAATTGCCGATCAATTTTCGTTGGAAAGAGCTGCCGCAATAAGCAGAAATTATACAGAAAAAAACTTATCCTCAAACTTTAGATCAAAAGCGGAGATTATTGATTTTAATAACAAATTTTTTAGTCATATTCTGGAGAATAGTTCACCTTATATAAAATCAATTTATGATAAATGTACACAGGAATTTAATCCTGAAAATACCGGTGGCTGCATACAACTTGATTTTATCAGAAAAGATGATACTGAAAATTATAATGATATTTCATTGAATAAAATCACTGAAATACTACAAGAGCTTATTGAACATAATTTTTCGTTTCGCGACATTGCTATACTTTGTCGTTCGAATATGGATGCTTCGAATATTGCAAAACACTTGTTAATAAACGGTGTTAACGTAATATCAGAGGAGTCGCTGCTTATTAACGGATCTGAAAATGTGAGTTTTCTGCTTGCCCTTGCATCTTTTATTTCGAATACTGATAATGAAATTGCCAAATACCGCGTACTGTACTATCTTTTAAAAAATAATTTTATTCAGGAAAAAGATATTTATAGTCTCGGCAATAAATTAAAAAAAGATAACAACGAATCTGACAAAACAATTCATACGAACATTTTTATTAAATATCTGAAAGAAAATAATTTTAATTTTATTTTGACTTCATTGTCAGCAAAGCCTGTTTTCGAGCTTTTCGAAG
>JAAXXA010000786.1 GCA_013334735.1 Bacteroidota bacterium | reverse complement strand
TGTCAGTGCTATAAGCCTTGCCACTTCTGTAAGGCATTCCAACAATTGCTTCATCAGCATCAGAATAATAATCGGAAGAAATTAAATTACTAAAATGTTTTGTTGAAGGGTGCGCAAGTAATGCAAATGCGCTTTGAGATGCAGCAATTTTTTCAAATAATCCGGCATAATCCGTTTCAGAATTATAAACATCATAATTTCCCGGTTCCCATCCGATAAGCGAATCGTAACCGTATATAACTACATGTCCGTTTGCAAAAAGCCCCCATTCTATCCCAAATAAACAAACGAATTTACCATTTTCATTTGCGGAATCAGCATCATTAAGCCCTTTATGAAAATTTAAAGGTGATAACATGTGGTTATGATCGGAAATACCAAGAAAATCAAAATGAAGAGATTTTTTTGCATAATTAAAATCCTCATAAGGAGTTGTTAATATGTGGTCGTCATTACCATCGGAATATGAAGAATGCGTATGAATATCTCCGAAATAATAATTGTATTGCTGAGAATATCCGTAAGCACTAAAACATAACGAAATTGATATTGTAATAATAAATCTATATAGAAACATAATTGTGTAATCTTTGTTGTTGTTAGGCGAAATGTTTATGAAAAAAAATAGTGCAACAGCTTGCTATAACAAAACCGTTAAATTACGAATAGAACTAACTATTAGAAGCAAGATAACCCGAAACACCTTCCTGAGTTGCTTTCATAGCCGGTTCGCCTTTATGCCAGTTTGCAGGACAAACTTCGCCATTTTCTTCATAAAACTGAAGTGCGTCAACCATTCGTAATGCTTCATCTATGCTCCTTCCGAGTGGCAGATCGTTTACAATTTGATGGCGAACTACTCCCTGTTTATCAATCATAAAAAGACCTCTATATGCAACAGGAGTTCCATTAAATAATATTTCGTCATTTTCGTTGCAATCGTATTCTCCTGCTAATACATCATAGTTTTGAGAGATTGTTTTTGAAAGATCTGAAACCAAAGGAAATTTAACACCCTTTATTCCTCCATTTTTCTTTTCGGTTTGCAACCATGCCCAATGAGAAAATTTTGAATCGGTAGAACATCCAATAATTGCTACATTACGTTTGTTAAATTCATCAATTGCATTTTGAAATGCGATTATTTCTGTAGGACATACGAATGTAAAATCCATAGGATAAAAGAAAAAGATCACATGTTTTTTCCCAATGTATTGTTCTAATGAAAAATCATTTACAAATTCGCTTCCGTTTATAACAGCCTCTGCATGAAATACCGGAGCTTTTTTACCTACTAATACTGACATAAATTTTAGATTATATGGTTATTAAAATAATAAATTACAAAACAAAAAGTAAAGAAATTGCAAACCCGAAACCAATTAAAATTGCAATAAATTTATAAAAATTAAAATGATGCTGTTCGTCGGTTTCGAATAGAATGGTGGTAGAAATATGAAGAAAGATACCAACTACTATTGCAAGGATAATATTAAAATATTCTGTTGCATTTTCCTGAAAACCTGATCCGATAAAGTAACTGCTTAAAGTCCCTAATGGAGCTGAAAGCGCAAAAATTGTAAGCAACAAAATTATCAAACTTTTTTTTAATCCCGTTTTGGATAATATGCTTACCAGTACTATCGAAATAGGTATATTATGTATTACAATACCTGAAAGTAATGTGTTTTTTAATGAAGCATCTGCAAAATTATCTACCAGTGGCATTCCTTCCAAAAATGAATGAATACATATACCTATCATAATTCCGTAAGCATTTATTCCGTGACCATGTTCGTGGCAACCATGATGACCATGCTCAACACCTTTTGTAAGAAAATCGAGCAATAATTGTATAAAAAAACCCACAAGTACAAAAAT
>JAAXXA010000785.1 GCA_013334735.1 Bacteroidota bacterium | reverse complement strand
CAAACTTATGAAAATATAAACAGTTTCTTAAAATATTTTTTAAGGAAAAATATTTTTCGTAATATTGCTCAATAGTTGCCTTTTTAAAATTATATAAAAAAATATAATATGACAGAAGACGTTATTCTCCAAAAAGTCAAAAGTTGGCTATCAGGAAATTTTGATGAAGAAACAAAAAAGCAGGTTCAGTATCTTATAGAAAATGATACGAAAGAGCTTACAGATGCCTTTTACCGTGATTTGGAATTTGGCACGGGAGGATTGCGTGGCATTATGGGAGTAGGTACAAACCGAATGAATAAATACACGGTTGCTATGGCTACTCAAGGGCTTGCAAATTATTTGTTAAAAATATATCCCAATGAAAAGCCTATAAAAGTTGCTATTGCCTTTGACTCCAGGAACAACAGCAAATACTTTGCGCAGATTACGGCAGATGTGCTTTCAGCAAATGGAATTAAAGTTTATTTGTTTAACGAACTGCGTCCGACACCGGTATTGTCTTTTACTGTTCGTCATTTAAAGTGTCAGAGTGGAATTGTAATTACGGCTTCGCATAATCCAAAAGAATACAACGGTTATAAAGTTTATGGTAATGATGGCGGGCAGCTTGTAAGCCCGCACGATAAGAATGTAATTACTGAAGTTCAGAAAATTAAAGGTATTGATGATGTAAAAATAAACCCGGTTAAAGATAATATTGTTTTTATAGGAGAAGAAATTGATAAAGTATATCTTTCAAAAGTGAAAGAACTTTCTTTAAATCCCGCTATCATCAAGGCAAATTCAAATTTAAAGATTGTTTACACTCCTATTCATGGAAGCGGTGTAAGGCTTGTACCTTTGGCTCTAAAAGAATTTGGTTTCACAAATATTATTTCTGTTGATGAACAAAATATTATTGACGGGAATTTTCCTTCGGTAAAATCGCCTAATCCTGAAGAGCCTGCCACACTTGAGCTTGCATTACAAAAAGCAAAAGAAACCAACGCCGATATATTATTTGGTACCGATCCTGATTGTGACAGAGTTGGTGTTGCGATTAAAAATAATAGTGGGGAATTTATTCTACTTAACGGCAACCAAACTGCTACCCTGTTGATCTATTATCTTCTTAACGCATGGAAAGAAAACAAAATGCTAACGGGTAAAGAATATATAGTCAAAACAATTGTTACATCTGAACTACTTAAAGATATTGCAATATCTTTTGATGTTGAATCTTTCGATGTTCTGACAGGCTTTAAATATATAGCAGAAATTATTAAGAAGAATGAGGGGAAAAAACAGTTTATCGGAGGTGGCGAAGAAAGTTATGGCTATCTTGTTGGAGATTTTGTAAGAGATAAAGATGCAGTTATATCATGCTGTATGATTGCCGAAGCTGCTGCTTATGCTGCCGGTAAAGGTAAAACGATGTATCAGTTATTAATTGACATTTATACTCGTTACGGATTTTATAAAGAATCTCTACTTTCGCTTACCCGTAAAGGAAAAGAAGGAGCCGAAGAAATTAAAAAGATGATGATAGACTATCGCAACAACCCTATTCCTCCTGTTAATGGTGTTGATGTTGTATTAATTAAAGATTATTTAAATCAAAAAGAAAAAGATCTGGAAAGCGGAATTGAAAAGCCTATAGATTTGCCAAAATCGGATGTTTTGCAATTTTTCCTTCGCGATGGAAGTAAGATAACCATTCGTCCTTCGGGCACAGAACCAAAAATAAAATTCTATTTTGGTTTAAAATGCGACTTAAAAAATTCATCTGAATTCGATATAGTTTATAATTCAATGGATAAAAAAATAAAAGAAATAATTGATTCCATGAATTTAAAATAAAAATACTAATATTGTTATTATTTATGAAAAACCGCATAC
>JAAXXA010000784.1 GCA_013334735.1 Bacteroidota bacterium | reverse complement strand
AAAGAACTCTATAGAAATATTGCGGAATATGCCCAAAATTATGCTTCCGCTTTTGATATGAATATATATATTGATAAATTAGTACGATTTTATAACAAAATAATTAATGGAAACTCCTAAAGTAATAAAGCCACTTAAAATTTTATTTGTTATAAACTGGCTTAAAAAAGGTGGCGCAGAAAGAATTGTTTTGGAAATTTCAAAATGCCTTAGCAAGAGAGAAGGTGTTAAAGTTCTTATTGTTTTGATTCATCCCGAAAATGAATATAAGCTATTATCAAATGGACTAAATATTAAAAATTCCGAATCGCTGGTCATACCTTCTTTTTTCAGGAAATCTAAAGTAAATTTGACTAATTTTATAAATATTGTAAATGATTTTAATCCTGATATTATCCATTCTCATCTTTTTGAATCGGAAATTTTCAGTAGGTGGGAACTATTTCCTAAAACACTTTATGTTACTCATTGCCACGGAAATTACACACAATTTAAAAAGTTTTCTCTTAGCGTATTATTTAATAGAACTCTGTTAACAAATTACTACGAAAGATTTATTTTATTTAAAAAATATAGAGAATGTAATAATCATTTTATAGCGGTTTCAAATGATACCTTATCATTTTTAAATAAAAATTTACCTAAAGATCTTCAACAAATAAATTTACATCCTAATGCAATTGATTTTTATAAATTTAACCAAAATAATGTAAATCAAGACAGAAACCCTCAAAAACGCCCTGTTAAATTAATTACTGTTGGTAGTTTAATTAAAAAAAAGAATCAGATTTTTTTAATTAATGTAGTTGATATTCTTATTAAGAAAGGCTTTGACGTTATTTTAGATATTTTCGGAGTGGGTGAAAAAAAAGAATTGCTTGAAAAGGAAATAAAGAAAAATAAATTGGGCGAAAATATATTTTTAAAAGGTTTGGTTGAGAACATTGAAGATAATTATAATTCATCCGATATATATGTACATTCTTCCTTATCTGAGTCCTTTGGTTTGGTTATGCTCGAAGCTAATGCTGCAGGATTGCCGGTAGTTTGCCTTGATGGCAAGGGAAACAGAGATATTATTAAAGAGGGATATAACGGATATATGATAAAAAAAACAGAACCTGTGTTATTTGCTGATAAAATAATTCAATTGGTTTCTTCACCTGAATTATACCAAAATATTTCTGCTAATGCAGTAAAATTTGCGTCTGGTTACGATATTCAACTATATGCAGATAAATTAATTGAATATTACCACAACTTAAGGCTGATTAACTAATTTAATATTCAAAGCACCTATAATTTATAAGGAAATAATATCATTTACAAATTTTGTATAATTCTTATCAGCATTGTATAATTCATTCCACGTTGTATATGCATTATTACGTAAAGTTTTTATTTTCTCATCGGATAGATTATAAAATTTTTCAATAACTCCTGTAACCTCAGCAGGTTCAGGATTTTCAGAAAGCAGAAAACCATTATATTCATTTTTAACAATTTCAACCGTCCCTCCCACTCTTGTAGCAATAACAGGAATACCAAAAGACATAACTTCCATTATACTAACAGGAATACCCTCTTTAATACTTAAATTTATAAAAACATCCACGATATTTTGTTTATAATAACTCAATATATCATGATTACTACAATATCCTGCAAATTTATATTCGATATTTTTTTTGTTTTTAAAAAAATCTAAAGCTTTTTGATTAGTTATTTCAAAATCTTCGCGAGTTCTTCCATCACCCAAATGAGTCCATTTTATATTAAAAGAATCAATTTTACTAAGGGATTCAATAATCAAATCAACTCTTTTATTAAAATTTATATATGAACAACTTACAATATTCAGACAAGTTTTTTCACCTTCAGAG
>JAAXXA010000783.1 GCA_013334735.1 Bacteroidota bacterium | reverse complement strand
CAAAAAAAATATTATTAATAATTTAGCTCCGATAGGAGCGTCCTGTAATAAACCCAACATTTCAAAATAATATTCTGCTAATTTAAGGGCAAAAAATACTATATTTGCCTCACTGAAAAATTATGCTTACACATCTTTTCATAAATAATTATGCTCTTATTGATTCTCTCGAAATAGATTTCAGAGAGGGGTTTACTACTATTACAGGCGAAACAGGAGCCGGTAAGTCTATTCTTTTAGGCGCACTTTCACTTATTTTGGGACAAAGGGCGGATACTCAGGTACTGCTTGATAAATCCAAAAAATGTATAGTCGAAGGAACATTTCGTGTAAAAGATTATGGATTTGATGATTTTTTTTTCAAAAACGAACTTGAATACGATAATGAAGTTATTATTCGTAGAGAAATATCTCCGATTGGTAAATCCAGAACATTTATAAATGATACCCCCGTCAATCTTGATGTTTTAAAAGAAATTGGTGAGATGTTGGTCGATATTCACAGCCAGCATAAAACGCTTACTATTCAGGAATCAAAGTTCCAGCTCGATTTTATCGATAGCTATGTCCAGCACGATAATTTACTTTTTGATTTTAAGAAAGAATTTATTCATTTTAATACTCTTAAATCAGAATTATCCGTATTTCTTGAAAAAGAAAAACAATCAAAAACGGATTTGGATTATTTTAATTTTCAATTTGAAGAATTAAGCGCTGCTAAATTGATAGCGGGCGAACAGGAAGAACTTGAAAAAGTATTAGAAATATTAAATCACGCTGAAGAAATAAAACTTAATCTCAATAAAATATCAGCATCACTTTCTTCAGGTGATTTTAACCTGATTTCCGGTTTGATAGAAGCAAATTCTACTATAAATAAACTTTCTGTTATATATCCTGTCCTTTCTGAAATAGCAGAGCGTCTTAACAGTTGTTGTATTGAGTTAAAAGATATTTCAGGCGAAATTGAAGCTGCCGAACAAAAGGTAATTTATAGTTCTGAGAAAATATCTGAAATAAACGAAAGACTTGATGTTTTATACCATTTGCAACAGAAACACCGAGTAAATTCAGTTACAGAACTTTTGGATATTCAAAATAATATAATGGGAAAACTTAGCGCCATTACTTCTCTTGATGAACATATCGAAAAAATTAATAATCAAATACACGAATCTGAAAAAAAACTTGCAACACTTACTTCTTCAATCACCAAAAATCGCAAAAAAGCATTGCCTCATATAGAAAAGGGGGTATTAGAGATATTGAAAAAATTAGCTATGCCTGATGCCTGTTTCAGCGTAAATTTAACACAATTAGCGGAGTATAACAATTCAGGAAAAGATAAAGCCGTTTTCTTATTCAATGCCAATAAAGGTGGCGAAAAAAAAGAACTATATAAAGTGGCTTCCGGTGGCGAATTATCAAGACTTATGTTAAGTATAAAATCGCTTATTTCGGAAAAAAAACTTCTTCCAACCATTATTTTTGATGAAATTGATCAGGGCGTATCAGGCGATATTGCTGATAAAGCAGGTAATATTATGAAAAAAATGTCGGATACCATGCAGGTAATTGTAATAACGCATCTTCCGCAAATTGCCGTTAAAGGATCTTCTCATTTTCTCGTTTATAAAGAAATTAATAAGAATTCAGCTTCAACGCGGATAAAAATGCTTTCAGAAAATGAGCGAATATCTGAAATAGCAAAAATGCTTAGTGGTAATGAACTTACTAAAGCAGCTCTTGAAAATGCAAAAGTATTATTGAAAAATTAAATTGCTATTATTATACTAAAATCGGGATAAATTGTCGCATTTTATGAATGCAAAAAAGTATAAAGGCATACGGGATAAGGGTATAAGGGTATAAGGGTATAAGGGTATAAG
>JAAXXA010000782.1 GCA_013334735.1 Bacteroidota bacterium | reverse complement strand
GTTCGGTGTTTTTTACTAGTTTATGCATTTAATGTAACATAACTGATGTTACGCAAGTGTAAAATTTATTTGTTAAAGTCACTCAGAGCCGACACGATTGTTTCAAAATATCTATAATACAGATTGTCATATAAATCGTGGCGTGTCGAAGAGTGATTGTCCATATAGCGGTCGTCTTCGACAATCTTCTCCTTTCACTGCGTTACAGGAAAATCTGCTCTCCGCCATGGCGGACTGACCGCTATTTTAAATTCAGTAATTTTACGTAACATCACTTACATAAATAAAAAAGAAATTCCTCATTGGTTACTATTGTTAGAAATCTCTTTAAAAAAAGTACATTTGCATAACATCAATAATCATAATTAATAAAACTTTCCGATGCAGATAAAAAACGCTAAATTTGTTACAAGCAGCAAGAACACTGAGAAATGTCCACCGGCTAATTTGCCTGAATATGCTTTTATCGGACGTTCTAATGTTGGGAAGTCGTCGTTGATAAATATGATTACCGGAGAAAAAAAACTTGCCAAAACTTCTTCTACTCCCGGAAAAACGCAATTGATAAATCATTTTATTATTAACGAAAGCTGGTATATTGCCGATCTTCCTGGCTTTGGCTATGCAAAAATATCAAAAGAAATCCGCGACAAATGGGAGCAAATGATTAAAAACTATTTGCTGAAAAGGAAAAATTTACTTTACACTTTTGTGCTTGTTGATTCACGCCTTGATCCTCAAAATATTGATCTTGAATTTATGGAATGGCTTGGCACCAATTCAATTCCTTTCATAATAATTTTTACCAAAACCGACAAGCTTACAAAAAATGAGTTGGTAAAAAATATTGAGCATTATAAAAAAATTTTGAGCGAATCATGGGAAGAACTGCCTGATATGATATTAACATCAGTAACTTTGTTAAAAGGAAAAGACGAAATTCTTAATGTTATCGAGAAAACAAATTTAATTTATACTGAAATATAATATTTATTATCTGAACTATATTCGTTCTTAACATTTTTGCGGTAGCAAAGATGATTAGAACGAGTTATGCCGATAGGAACTTTTGCAAACCTGTTCCGTATCGGTATAAAACTCCGCAACCCTTTTTTATGATAGGTATTACAGAAATATTTTTTTGCTGAATATTTGAATTTTAAAACAATGATAAGATAACCTATTTTCTAAATTGAAACTCTTTTTCTCTGTGTATCTCTGTGCCTTCTCAGTATTTCTCCGTGTAATTTTTATTGTTACACAGAGTTCACAGAGGCTTTTCACAGAGCTACACAGAGAAACATTAAATAAATGATTTTAATATTGTTAGGTTACAGCGTTTATGAGCTAACCTAAGCTTGTTAACTCCTCTTTCGTTTGCTTTCTATTCGGTATCTACACGTTTATCTTTAGGATATTTAATGGAATAGGAGAAATTTATTTTTTGAGTTTCGGCGCTTTTAATATTTTCTTTCCAGCTTATAATACCTGTTGTTTCATCAAAAATTGCGTTTGGAGTTTCTCCTTTTTCAATTTCAATTTGTTTGTCGGATGTAAGCGGCACCTGATCTTCAACAACAATTGTTATCGGTGTTTTCTTTTTATTTCGTACATTTATTTCCCACGAATACGAAACTTTTTGATTAGCCCCGATTAATTGTTTAGAGCTGTAATCTTTTTGCTTCTTGCGTTCCACAACAATATTATCGTCAACACCCAACGAAAAATCTAATGTATCTTTTGTGTCCTTTACATTAAGATATGATTTGCCCACAAAAGTACCTTCAAAATAAAGATTCATATTCCCCGAAAGCAAATTGTAATCTTCCCAACCTGTAACTTTTGCTAGCAAAAATGCGCTTAACGATAGCTTTGGGGCGCAATAATACT
>JAAXXA010000190.1 GCA_013334735.1 Bacteroidota bacterium | reverse complement strand
CAATTGTTCTTCGTTTGCATCCAGACTCATCATCAAATCAAAAACCGCTTCATGCACTTCATCGGGAGAACAATTAGGCTTATCAACTTTGTTAATAACAACAATAGGTTTTAAGCCAAGTTCAAGCGCTTTTTCCAGCACAAAACGTGTTTGAGGCATTGGGCCCTCAAAAGCATCAACTAACAGCAAAACGCCATCTGCCATATTTATCACGCGTTCCACTTCGCCGCCAAAGTCAGAGTGACCGGGAGTGTCAATAATATTTATTTTAACTCCCTTGTATCTAACCGAAACATTTTTAGCGAGAATTGTTATTCCTCTTTCGCGTTCCAGATCGTTTGAATCGAGTAATAATTCGCGTACTTCCTGATTATCTCTGAATAATTTTACCTGCTGCAAAATTCTATCAACCAAAGTTGTTTTACCATGATCTACATGGGCAATAATTGCAATATTCCTAATCTCCGTCATAAAAAAAATTGTTGCTTCCTTTAAAATAATTTGCAAAGGTAGTCTTTATTATCGGATTGATAGAGGTTTTGGAATTAAAATAGGATATTTCTTAAAACCGTATCGTCATTGCGAGGGTTTTTACCCGAAGCAATCTCATTATTATTGAACCCGCAAAGGGATTGCTTCGTGCCTCGCAATGACGATACAATAATGGGATTGCTTTGTTCCCCGTAACGATTATATACATAATGACTTTAGGATTTAAGGATATTAAGAAAAAAGTTTTAAAAAAGTTTTAAATATTATTCCAATATCTTTCATAAAACTTCTTTTTGCAATATACTTTAAGTTTAAATTAAGTTTGGCAGGCATTACTTCATGTATGTAAGTGTTTTCAGGATCTTCGGACTTGCCTAGTAATTCATTTTCATTGAAGTATTCAATTGATGCAATATCTGTAATTCCGGGTTTTACATTGAGTACTTTTTTTTGTACATCATTATATAAATTTACATACTTACGAACTTCGGGACGAGGACCTACAAAACTCATATTTCCTATTAAAACGTTTATAAGCTGAGGAAGCTCATCTAACTTATATTTCCTGAGATAATAACCTATTTTTGTAATACGACTATCCCTGCCTCCAATTGTTAAAAGTCCTTTCTTATCGGCATCTGTATGCATAGTGCGAAACTTAAACAGAATAAAATCGATATTATTACGTCCTACTCTCGTTTGAAAATAAAAAATACTTCCTCTTGAATCAATAGCAATAATCAAAGAAATAATTATTAAGAAAGGACTTAAAATAATTAAACATAGCAAAGAAAATATAAAGTCGAAGATTCTTTTTAACATGAATAAATGTTTAGTGTTTGTCTATAAAGTATTTTCAATATCATTTTAGATTTGTGATTTTAGATTTGTGAATGAGAGTCAGTTTATTAAATCAAAAATGATAATTCTAATTCGCCATGGCGAACTTAAATTATTTCAAAAATCTTTGATATTACAAATAGATTATATTTCGTGTTTCCTCAACAGAGCTAATTACTGCATCTGCAACTATATTAATTTGTTCATCAGTTAAATCGTAATAAACCGGCAAACTGATTTCACGGGAATAGTTGTTATATGTTGAAGGATAATTTTCGATACAATAACCTAATTTTTTGTAAAAACTCATTAAAGGTAATGGTATAAAATGGACATTAACTCCAACTTGTTTTTCAAAAATACGAGAGATAATTTCATCACGTTGTATTTCTGTAATATTTTTTATTCGTAAAAGATACACATGATAAGACGTGGTTTTATTAATGCTTTCGTATTCGGGAAGCTGCGCCCAACTATATTTAGCAAATTTATCAGAATATGTGTGAAATATTTTTTTTCTACGTATCAGCATATCCGCATCGTAACGGGCAAGCTCCACAAGTCCCATTGCTGCCTGAATATCGGTCATATTTAATTTGTAACCCGCTTCAATAACATCGTAACGCCAGTTGCCTATTTTAGTTTTTGATAGCGCATCTTTGTTCTGTCCATGCAATGATTTTATACAAAAATAATCATACAAAGCTCTATTATTAAAAGGTTCCGGAAGGTTTAAACAAACTGCTCCACCTTCAGCAGTAGTAAGATTTTTAACTGCATGAAAAGAAAATACCGTAACATCTGAAAGGCTACCTGTTTTTTTTCCTTTGTAAACAGCGCCCAAAGAATGAGCTGCATCAGAAAGGACAAGTATTCTGGAAAGTTTTTTTTGCTCTTCTGTTGCAGCTTGGAACTTTTCAACAATATCTGCTCTTTTTACTAAAGTATTTATTTCATCATAATCACACGGAAATCCTGCGATATCGACAGGCATAATTACTTTTGTTTTTTCTGTAATTGCATTCTCAATTTGTTTGAGAGAAATATTAAAATCATCATTTATATCAACAAAAACAGGTTTTGCGCCGCAATGTATCACCACGTTAGCAGTAGCGCAATATGTATATGCCGGCATAATAACTTCATCTCCGGTTTTAACACCATACCACTGAAGCATTAACTCAAGTCCTGCTGTGGCAGAATTAAGGCATAAAACTTCGGGAACATTGCAATATTCAGCAAGTCGTTTTTCAAACATTTTTGTGCGTGGTCCTGTAGTAATCCAGCCTGATTTAAGAGTATTGACAACTTCATCAATAATTTGCTGATCAATGCGAGGTGGCGAAAAGGGTATCATTAGTGAGTTTAAAGTTAGAAAGTTTATAAAGTTAGAAAGTTGAAAGTTTATAATACTTCGACTGCGCTCAGTACAAGAGTTGAAAAGTTATACATTAACATCTTCATTTAATTTTTTCCAAATTATATCTTTTAGTTCGATTAGACCTTTTCCTGTAAATGAGGAAATAAAAATATAAGGGATTTTGGGAAGATGTTTTTTTATCTCAACCTTTAATTCCTCATCAATTAAATCGGATTTGGAAATAGCAAGTATTTTTGTTTTATGAAGAAGTTCCGGATTAAATTCTTTCAATTCATTAAGCAAAATATTATATTCATTTTTTATATCTTTTGCATCGGCAGGAACCATAAAAAGTAAAATGGAATTGCGCTCAATATGTCTCAGAAATCTAAGCCCTAAGCCTTTTCCTTTGTGCGCATCTTCAATAATTCCCGGAATATCTGCCATAACAAACGATTTATTATCGCGATATGCTACAATACCAAGATTAGGTACTAATGTGGTAAACGGATAATCAGCAATTTCGGGTTTTGCTGCCGATACTTTAGATAGCAGAGTTGACTTACCTGCGTTAGGAAATCCGACTAATCCAACATCGGCAAGGATTTTAAGTTCCAGAATTTTCCATTCTTCTTTGCCTGGCTCTCCGGGCTGCGCGTAACGGGGAGTTTGATTAGTTGACGATTTGAAATGCTGGTTACCCAATCCACCTCTCCCGCCGGGCAGCAAAACAATCATTTCATCATGTTTTGTAATCTCACATTCAATTTTACCTGTTTCAGCATCTCTTGCTATAGTACCTAGAGGAACTTCAAGAATAATATCTTTGCCCATTAAACCGGAACTTTGGTTTCCACTACCATTTTCACCGGGAGGCGCAATAACATGCTTCATATATTTCATGTGGAGCAATGTCCAAAGTTGTTTATTTCCTTTCAGAATAATACTGCCTCCATGTCCGCCATCGCCCCCGTCAGGTCCGCCTTTAGCAATATATTTAGCTCTGTATAAATGAGCAGAACCAGCGCCTCCTTTACCTGAGCGACAACAAATTTTTACATAATCAACAAAATTAGATGAGGTCATATTTTCCCTTCACATTTTTTTCAATTACATTACATATTTCTTCAAAAATTGTATCAACGCTTCCTACTCCATAAACAGTATGTAATAAATTCTTTTTATTGTAGTATTCCAACAAAGGCTTGGTTTGCTCGTTATAAACTTCCAAACGATGTCGTATTACTTCTTCTGTATCATCTGTCCTCCCTGATGCTAATCCTCTTTTAACAAGTCTGGTAATTAGTTCTTCTTCATTTACCTCTAAAGAAACAACTGTAGAAACAGAAATTTTTCTATCTTCTAGCATTTTTCCGAATTTATCTGCCTGGACAATAGTTCTTGGAAAACCATCGAAAACAAACCCATTCTCATCAAGATGTTTGTCCATAAAAGAAAAAAGCATGTTCAATACAACTTCATCGGGAACAAGTTTACCTTTGTCTATAAAGCTTTTTGCTTCCAAACCGAGATTTGTTTTATTAGCAATTTCGCTACGAAAAATATCACCGGTTGAAAGATGTACAAGTTTGTACTTTTCTGAAAGTTTAATAGAATGAGTTCCTTTACCGGCTCCCGGAGGTCCAAATAAAATAAGGTTTAACATAATGTTTTTATTAGTTCGTAAAGTTTATAAAGTTCATAAAGTTCGTAAAGTTTATAAAGTTTTTTTTCTTTATAACTTTCAACTTTAATACTTTCTATTCATAAAGTACTTCTTTTATTCAATAATTTTATAAATATCTCCAAGATTTCTACCGAAACCATCGTAATCAAGTCCATATCCGACAATAAAATCATTTGGTATTTCAAAACCAATATAATCAAGAATTATTTTCCCCTTATAAGCGTCGGGCTTAAATAACAAAGTGCAAATTTTTATTTCAGAAGGATTTTGAGGAATAAGAATTTCAAAAAGTTCATTTATTGTATGACCTGTATCAACGATGTCTTCAACAATTATAACCGACCTGTCTTTTATATCTTCGGTAAGTCCTATTAAAGTTTTAACTTTTCCTGTTGTAGTAGTTCCCCCGTGATATGAAGCTACTTTAAGAAAAGATATTTCGCATTGAATATCTAATTTTTTGAATAAATCAGATGCAAACATAAAGGAACCGTTCAGAATAACAAGAAAAACAGGGTTTTTGTCTTTATAATCCTTATTGATTTTCTTAGCGATTTTACTAACAGCAGTGTTAATATCATCAGCTTTGATAGATAATGAGAATTCTTTATCTTTTATTTTCACGGTTTTCATGATAACATTTTTATCGAAATAATATTTTGGAAAAGTAATGGCTAAAATACAAATTTATAAATTAATCGAATGATTAAAATAAAAAATGAAAATAATTGTTTGTTTCCTTTTCTTTTTTATCAGCTTTTATTTGTTTCCGTTTCTATTATATTTATTTTTACGAAAAATAAAAAAGTACCTTTTAATATAATAACTGATGTTACGCGAATATAATAAAAATGAGATTCTTCATTCCTCTTAGCTACATTAGGAATGACACCATTGGCAGTTGAGGGAGAGGGTGGAAGCCGGCACAAGCCATCTTCCACCCTAAGTATCCATAATAAACCTGTAATTCTGAACGATAGTGAGGAATCTCTTTAAAAAGTTACTGTTATTTACAAATAAATTTCACACTTGCATAATATCAGATAATAAGTAACTTATAGATTTATGAAATTGAACATTTTCATAATACAAAAGAAAAATGCATATTATTTTTAGTTTTAAAACTATTTGAATTGTTTGTAAAATGGAAAAGGAAAAATTAATTTACATTTATCCGAATTTAGCAAGCTTTGTAAAAAAAGATATTGATTTTTTATCTAAAACTTACTTTGTTCAAACATTGCAACAAAACTGGAGTAACAAACGATTAACTCCTATAACACTTGCAATGCAAGCGTTTCGTCTTTTACTTAAAATAAATAAAACAAAAGCAATCATAATTATGTTTGGTGGATATTGGTCTCTGATTCCTTCCATTTATGGGCGTTTATTTAATATACCTGTTTTTATTATTCTTGGTGGAACTGATTGTGCTTCATTTCCAAGTATAAATTATGGTTCACTTCGAAAACCTTTATTAAAATTATTCATAAAATGGTCATACAAACTTTGTAAATGTTTAGTTCCAGTTGACGAATCGTTGGTTTACAAAAAGTATTCATATTTTGAACCTGAAATTTATAAAGAGCAAGGTTATAAAGCTTTTTTCCCTGAAATTAAAACTAAGGAGGTTGTAATACATTGTGGTTTTGATTACACATTTTGGGAAAAAAACAACATACAAAATAAAAAGGTACTGAATTCTTTTATAACGGTTGCCA
>JAAXXA010000781.1 GCA_013334735.1 Bacteroidota bacterium | reverse complement strand
GATCTTTTATTTTCTGATAATTGTCGAAAAGCGATTAGAAAAAAAATAATGCAATCGAAGATATAATAAGTATCAATATCATAGTTACTTTTTATGTATTTAAATATTTGTATGTTGTATAGCGGTTATAATTATTACCTGCTCGTTAACGGATGGCGGTATGGCCAGTAAGGGATTGCGGGCGATTTCCTGTCAAGTTACACGAAAAATTGGAGCGGGCTACAACCCTTCGCATATCACTGAAACCCTTATTGGCTCTACCGCGTGTTAGCTGGAGTTAATATTATTTTATTGTATTATCTGGTCTGAGCCAAGGATTTGAATTAGGAATGGGTCTATGTAAAGCAATAGTAAAATCCCCTAATCCAGGATGATAACTATGATCAATATTCCAATATCCTGAAATCTTCCTCAATTCATTTATTACTTCAGAAGGATCAAGATAAAGCTCTCCTTCACTCATCTGTTGTTTATCTCTATATGAACTTAAAAAATTTACAGAAATACCTATTTTAGCTCTTGCATATAATTCTCGACATATATCAAGATAATATTTTGGATTCTTATCATCTTTATATTGAAAAATACCAGATGCTATTATATAATCATATTCAAGGTTGGGTAAGTGATCTTGATTTAGAACTTTGAATGGAATATTTGGATGAAATTTACCTGCATACTCGATTAGTCTAGGATTAAAGTCCCATCCTTCATATTTATGTAACAAATTATTGAGTTGGAGGTAATCAACAAAATCTCCTAATCCACATCCAATGTCTAAAATAGAGCCATTTACATAATTTAATGAATCTAATATTGCTTTAAATCTAAGCTTTTGACTTTGGGCACTACCCCATCCTGAGACAATCCAAGTCTGAGAAATTGAGCTACCCATTGATTCCCAAGTGTCAAGTAGTTGGTTATGATATCTTAATATTGTCTTAATCTGATTAGTAAGTTCAATTTCAGGAATAGTTCTAAGAAGAATTGGATCAGCGATTGATTTATTATTTGATTTGATAAAATTAACCAGCTTAGAAAATTGTATTTGATCACTAATATCGATCCTTAGCTTATCATAAAGAAGAACAGGAATATCGTCGTCTGAAATTTTCTCTAATAAAATTGGTATAACTTTAATTCTTTGGAGAGAAATTTCTTTATGTAATAAAGAGCCATATTCTCGCCTTACCCAATTTGATTTTGATAAATTTTTACTCAAACATACAATTATATGTTTTGAATTTGCAAGCCCCTCTTCAATTTTAGTTGTAATTGGATCACCAGGGCCTATTTGTTCTTCATCTAGCCAAGAAATTATTCCATTTTGGGCAAGTCTATTCTTAATTTCTCTAACAATAGTCTTATCAGCAGATGAATGACAAAGAAATGTATCAAATCTATCCATAGTACATTTTTTTTAATTCCAGCTAACTCCTTTATATATGCACCATACTCAGCCAAAAGGTGCATAAAGCCAGCTTTTCTGGCGTGTTTTATACACCTTTGAGGTGTACAATATTTTTCACAAATTGTCAAAGGGAATGGAATTTTCAGTAAACAATGTTCGCATACATGAGTATAGATTTCCGTCGTCTTACTGCTCTTATGCCCTAATAGCTCTTGTATGTATCGCAGATCAGTTCCGGATTACAGCAGATGGTTGACATAACAGCATCCAAGCTGGGTTATCCTGTATTCCGAAATCCGGAGATACCTACTTTCCGCTTGCATTCATCAAACGCAACCTCTTCCACTCATCGAGAAACAAGGTCAGGTGCTCCGAACCGTCCTTGATCTCCTGGTTAAGACAAGCTTCCAGCAACTGCTCTTCGCGCACAAACGCATCCTCTGTCAGTCTCCCTGAAAAGTATGCGGTTCTCAGCCACAC
>JAAXXA010000780.1 GCA_013334735.1 Bacteroidota bacterium | reverse complement strand
TATTCACAAAACCTTTATTTTAAAGGTGTTCATGAATCGCTCCGCTAAGTTGCTTCACTATGTTCGCAATGACGACTTTAAAGGCAGACTCTAATTAAAGCATAAATTTACTGTTTTTTTTTTAATAAAATTAAAATTTTATAATTCTTTTTTTGTCATTTTCTTCAATAAAAACGGGAATATAGCCATTAGGAAGGGATTCTTCTATCTTTTCGGGCCATTCAATAAAGCAATAATGACCACTATAAAAATACTCTTCACAACCTAAATCAATAAATTCTGAAAAAGTTTTTATTCTGTAAAAATCAAAATGATACACAGGCATATTATCCTGCATTTTGTATTCATTGATTATTCCAAAGGAAGGACTATTTACAATATCTTTAACTTTAATACTTTTACATAAACTCTTGATAAATGTTGTTTTCCCAACTCCCATTTTCCCATAAATAGCAAATACTCTTGATTCTTTATGTGTAATAAGCAATTTTGAAGCGATACTATTTAATTCTTCAATGTTTTTACAGCTAAGCTCCATTTTATTAAAGAAATTATTTTTAATTCTGAGACAAATTTAATTCTTTTAGATAATTTGTAAAAAGTTCGAGAGCTTTATGTTTTTGCTCGTCAAAAGTAAAGTCTATATTATTTTCAAGATATTCATTTATGTTTACGGAAGGAAACTCTGATTTATTAAAGAGTTTTTCTATAGCTTTATTTTTATTCAAAATACCCCATTCCAGAGCTTTTGTTAACTCGGCTAATTTTGAGGGTTCAACATAAGTTTGAGCTACCCAGCATGCAAAAACAAATGGCAATCCTGTAAATTTTTTCCATTCAGTACTAAGATCATAACAATATTGAAATTCTTTTTCCAGTTCAAATGTCTTATTCCCAATAGCAACAACGCTTTCCATAGATTTTATGCCGGATTCTGTTTGTTCGTTAAGGTTTATCCATTCAGGTTCAATTTTCCAGAAATAATGCGCAAGCACTTTTACCAGATTAACAGAAGTAACAGAATCATAATCAAGATGAATTTTTGATATTTTGTTCAATGGAACTTGCGATAAAAGCAATACGGTTTTTACATTTCCTTTACTGCCAATACAAAATTCATTTAAAAGTATGAACGATTTCATTTTACTCAAAGCTGCAACAGGAACCAATGCAATATCAGCATCCTTATTTAAAAAATTTCTTGAACAATCAGAAGGAATGCATAGATGCAGATCAATATTTTCGATAAACCCCGAATCTGTAATTCCATAGACAAATGGTAGCGTATTTAGATAGGATACTGCTGATATTTTTGTTTTATTCATATTAGCTTTCAAAAAATTCAGAATAATTTGCAGGATAACAAAGATTATTTATTGATTCGTCCAAAGGATAAGTATAGTAATAAACGTTAGCTATAGCGCATAATTCTTTTTCAAAATTAAAAATTTTCACCGCTATCATAGCTATTCTCCCTTTTACTTCTACTAATTTTGAACGTAACATGATTTTTCCCTTGTCCATATATAATGGCTTTTTTAGCCTAACATCAAGCCTTGCAGTTACTCCTGATGTTTTGAGTTTTATTAAAACTGTCCAATAAGCTATTTCATCAATAAGCGACGATTGAATGCCTCCATGCAAAACATTAACATATCCGTTGAAATGCTTTACCGGTTCCCAAAATGAAACTATTTCTTCGCCATCTTCAAAAAACTCCATCTTTAGTCCGAGTTGATTGTTTGGAGAACATCCGAAACAGTTATAATCAGGTATTTTATTAAACGGATTTTTTATTTTTTTCATAATTATACTTTGCACGGGGTAATTTACTAAATTTTGGTTTCAGGTAAATGGTATAATGGTATAGGGTATAAGCTGCTCTTTTTTAT
>JAAXXA010000779.1 GCA_013334735.1 Bacteroidota bacterium | reverse complement strand
TTGTTTCCGTCTTCTTTAGTAAGATGTTCAATAAGATCAGAAGCAACAACACATTCAAATGATTTCGGTTTAAAATGTTTATCAAGTTCAAGAACATTTGCTTTTACATAATCGTTATGAATTCCGTCTGCTCTGCTTTTTTCAATTGAAGGCTCAAAAATGTCAACACCTACTACGTGTTTCATTTTTTTTGAAAACCTTTTTATTGGTGAATATGCGCCACATCCCACATCAAGTAACGAATTGTGAAGCACAACTTCTTTCTCTAACGAACGGGCGTAATGTTCATGCATATTCCCGAAGAAAAGATTGTCTATTTTTTTTAGAATATTTTTCACTCTGTTTTTTTTGCAAATATAAAGTTTACAAAAACATTATTGTAAAGTATTTTTTAATGTATTTCTTAATTTTATGTATTTTTGAAACTATCATGTTTGTGCATTTTAAAAAAAATATTGACAAAATTTATCTTTATGGCTTATTGCTGTTGGCATTTATCATGCCTCTGCATAAAGCTATTTTTTCATGGATATTAATTTTGTATGCAATATTCTGGATAGTATCCGGTGGATGGAATGAAAAAATAAAAAGTTTAAAAAATAATTTTAAAACATTTTTGTTTCTTATTAGTTTATACTTTCTATACCTTATCGGGCTTTTATGCACATCAAATATCGAAGTAGGACTATTCGATATTCAAGTTAAAGTTTGTTTGTTTGCAATTCCTTTTATTTTATCTTCAATTTCTAAAAAAATTGTTTTAAAACCTGTAATTTTTGTATTTATAGCAGGATGCTTGCTAAGTTTTATTTTATCAATAGGTGTTGCATTATATCAATATATACATACTGGAAGCACAATTGTGTTTTATTATACTAAACTCTCTTTGATTCATCATCCAAGTTACCTTGCAATGTATATTGATTTTGCTATTGCCTGCCTTATTTGGTTTGAATTTGACAGAAAAAATACTTCACTTTTTTATTCTAAATACATTACGTTTTTATTAATTTTTATTTTCTCGATTTTTGTAGGTTTGTTAAGTTCAAAAATGGGTATAATTATATTGGTGCTTATATTTTTATTTACAATAATACTTTTCGTTTCGAAATATCACAAAATAAAAACCGGTTTTGCTCTTTTAGCTTTATGTTTTTTGTTTTTTTCTACTTTAATATTTTTTAATCCTGAGATATATGGTCGCTTTGATACAGCTAGAAAATCGCTTCTGGGGCAATATACCGATCCCGTAGATGGAACTTATAACCGCAAACAAGTATGGAAAGCAGGAATTTCTATAATAATGGAAAACTCAATAATTGGCGTTGGTACAGGCGACTCCAAAGATGAATTATTAAAAGAATTTCAGAAAAATAATTTGAAAGATGCTTACGAAAAAAAACTGAACGCCCACGATCAATTTATCCAAACATTTATATCAATAGGTATTCTGGGGTTTATAATAATACTTGCCTTATTCATAATCCCGTTCATTCTTGCATGGAAGAAAAAACAATGGCTTTTTATGATTTTTTTGATTATCGTGTTTGTAAATTTTCTTGTTGAATCTATGCTCGAAACACAGGCGGGAGTGGTGTTTTATGCCTTTTTTAATACTCTTTTATTTCTTGAAATGAAAAAGGAATAAAAGTTAATGTTTTTTATTTGCGAATTTATATATTTTATTGGAAGTGTTTCGAGTGTTTGGAAGAGTTTCGAATAATATAGAACAACAAAAATATATTTTTTCACCTTTATTAAAAAAAAACGCGTACAATTTCAAATTATGATATCTTAAGATATATAAACAATAACTCTATATGATGCGCTGGGGAGCAAACACGACTCGGAGAAAAAAACCATCACTCAAAGTCCTCGCCGGTAAAAAAATAG
>JAAXXA010000778.1 GCA_013334735.1 Bacteroidota bacterium | reverse complement strand
AAATATTTTCAAAAAAATATTTTAAAATTTCAGTCAGAAAATTCTTCTCCATATATTATAGATTGTGGGGCTAACATAGGATTAAGTTCAATTTACTTTAAACAATTATTTCCGAAATCAAGATTGCTGGTTTTTGAAGTAAATACTGTTGTTTGTGATATGCTTAAGAAAAATATTAATACATTAGCTTATAATGATATACAAATTGAAAATAAACTTGTTTGGAAAGAAGAAAAGAATATTTATTTTGCCCATGGTAGTATAGTTAGTGATGAAGGATATATAAGAACTAAAGAAAATTATAATCTCTTTTCAATTATTCCATCTGTGCGTTTAAAAAATTTTTTATATGAAAAAGTTGATTTTCTAAAATTAAATATTGGAGGAGCAGAAGTAAAAGTATTAGAAGATTGTGCTGAATTTTTAGGAAATGTTCAGAATATTTTTATTGAATATCATCCAAAGCGTATCGAAGGTAATCAGTTTGATTATATTATATCATTACTTAGAAAAGCTGAATATGAAATATCTTATAATAAAGAAGACAGCAATGAAAATTTTAATATTTTTGCTAAAAGAAAGCAATAGATAAATAGGCATTGGAATATTTTATTGATAATGCCTCACTATGCTGGACTTCCGTTGCATTGAGCCAGTTATAATGATGAAATATTATTTATGACTAAATATGATTTTAATTTGTTTGAGTAATTTAAAAGAGTTAATTAATAATTATCATTTTTGATATAAATATTTTTTCATTTACCGTGTATCTACATAAGTTTTAAAATAAAAATAAATTAAATGCCAGAAGTTAGTGTATTAATCGCTGTGTATAACGGAGAAAAATTTTTAACAGAAGCAATTGAAAGCATATTACAGCAAACATTTACCGATTTTGAGTTAATAATTATTAACGATGGCAGTACGGATAAAACTAAAGATATTATTTTATCATATAACGATGATAGAATTAAATATTTTGAAAATGAAACAAATATAAAACTTATTCCTACTTTAAATAAAGGAATTGATCTCGCTTGTGGTAAATACATTGCACGAATTGATGCTGACGATATTGCAATGCCAAATAGATTGGAAGTGCAATATAACTATATGGAAAAACACCCTGAAATTGGTTTGTGTGCTTCATGGTTAAAAACAATAGGAGATGGAGAACAAAAAATAGTTGAATTTAAATCACAACATGATGAAATTCGTCTTGAATTGTTTTTTCATAGTTATATGCATCATCCGACTGTAATGATGAGAACATCTCTTTTTAAAGAAAATAATATAAAATATCCCAATGCTCTACATGCCGAAGATTATGCATTATGGGTGTTATTATCCGAATATACAAAGTTTCATGTTATTCCTGAGGTATTGTTGAAATACAGGGTTCATGATCAAAATATTTGCGTACTTAATTCCGATTTTCAAGACAAACAATCGTCATTAATAAGAAAATCTCAATATGAAAAATTAAGATTAAATTGTAATAATAAACCCTATGATCTGTTTGAAATTTGGTTAATTACAGGCAAGATAGAAAATGTTAAACAATCAGTAGATGTAATTAAATTTCTTTGTGATTTGTTCTCTGCAATTTTAAAAACTAAACAAATTAAAAAAGAATTGCTTAACCTTTTTTTTTATAAAAAAGTTTGGGCAATTATATGTGAGTTTCCGAGCATCAACTCTTATTATAAAATATATAAATTATTTAAACATTCTGATGGATATCTTAAATCTATTCCGATAAAGGACAGGTCTATTGTATTTATAAATAAAGTCCATGAAGAAAGCGATTATCATAAAGCTCTGGAGCTTGGTGAAAAACTTCTTACTATAAAAAAAATCTCAGGGATTTTACTGGGCCATTTAAAACCGCCGG
>JAAXXA010000777.1 GCA_013334735.1 Bacteroidota bacterium | reverse complement strand
GGAGCAACTCAAACCCAGATTACTGCCAACTGGAGTGCATCAACCGGCGCTTCGGGCTATTATTTAGACGTTGCAACCGATATTACTTTTACAGGGATTCTTACAAATTATAACAACCTTAATGTAAGTAGTAATTTGACTTGTAATATAACAGGATTGTCCTGCGGAAAAGCATATTACTACCGCTTAAAAGCATATAATACATGCGGAACAAGCGATAATTCCGGTACTATCACATATTCAACTTCATTATGTTGCCCTAATGCTTGGTCGGTTATGGCAGCGGATCCTGTTTTAAGGTCGTCATCAAGCGCAACTGTTGTTAATAATATAATTTATGTAATTGGAGGCACTGCAGGTGGAACAATTTCATCAATAAATGAAGCTTATGATCCCGCTACAAACACATGGACAACTAAAGCTGCTATGCCTACTGCAAGATATGCTTTAGGTGTCGCTGCCGTGAACGGAATTATTTATGCTATCGGAGGTTCATTAGTTAGTTATGGTGGATTGGCAACCAATGAATCATATAACCCTGTTACCGATCAATGGACTACAGGACTTGAAGGGCTTCCAACTCCAAGGCTTGCCTTATATGTTATCGCCGTTAATAATAAGATATACGCGATAGGTGGTGGGATTAACACTAGCGCCTATTTTTCAGGTGTAACCGAATCTTATGATCCTTCAACGGGGCATTGGACAAGCGGACTGGCAACCAAGCCCACCTCTGTATATGGAGCGCCGCTGGCTGTTTATAATAATACTATTTACGCGATGGGAGGGGTGAATACAAGCTGGGTACCATGTGTAGCTAATGAAGCTTATAATATATCAACAAATTCATGGTCTTCAAAAGCCTCATTACCGATACCTGTTTGTGGTTCCGCTTTAGCTACGATAAATAACATTATTTATGCCGCGGGAGGTTCTACCAATGGCGATGCCCCTATTTCTAACACAGCTTCTTATAATCCTTCAAATAATACATGGACAACCGGTCTGGCTTCAATGATTTACCCATTGATTTCTTCTTCTTTTGCAACAGTCAATAACGTACTTTATGTTACAAGTTATACAAGTAGTGGTCCTACATCAGTTAACGAGGCTTATTGTCCATAGATACTTAATGTAAATCTTTTTCTTTCTTTTTGTAAAATGCTATTTGAAAAAATATTTTAAATGCTTGAAAAATTAGTTAAATATATTTTTGTTGTTGCTTTGTTGACAATATCTTTTTTTACTGTTGCAAATTGTGTTTATATCCGGTATATCACTAAAGAAAAACCATTGGCTATAAAAGATAGAAATAAAATTCATAGAGATGTTGCATCAATACAAAACATTGACATAAATGGGATATCTGACAAAAGCTTTGTGGAACAGGAAGAAACACTTGTCAATATAGGAAATAGTTATATTACTTCAATAGATTTGGATTTTGTTACAGGGTATGACCAATGTTACGGTAATCTCAAAAAAGCAAAAGAATACGCGCTCATAAAACTAATCAACAATGTTTTGGAACATGAAGTTCTGGTTTCAGCTTTTAATATTTTGATATCGTATGAAGATTTGAAAATGCAATCCGACTGGTCTGATAAGAACACTCGGGCTCCTGCTATTTTGAACTGCGTAAAGCAAACATTCGGTTTTGATACGTTATCCTATTTAAAAATTTATATAGAACCAATTATATCAAACAAACTTTTGCATATTTATTTTTCACAGTCTAAAGAAATAAATAAAAATGAAATTGCCCTTATAGATTCGATAATGAAGGAACTAAAAACAGGAAAAAAATTAGAAATTTTTCAGGAATATAAAAAAGAACAATTAAAAAAAGATCAGATCACTCCTGATGCCATAAAACAATATAACATTACTTTACCCGC
>JAAXXA010000776.1 GCA_013334735.1 Bacteroidota bacterium | reverse complement strand
ATTTTATTTTTTAAGATATGAAAGGGGCGGTAAAGATGTGCTATATAAAATTGCAATTGCTGGTTATTATGTCTTGCCATTTTCTTTTATTGTTCAGCTTGCGGGGAGAGTTGGGCTGTATATGCAGACAGCATTAATAGCTGTGATTCCGATGTTAATAAAAAGGATAAAGAGTAAGTACGTTCGGCGAGTAATAGTTTTAAGCTATATTGCGATGACATTGTTGGGATATTATAAATTATTTAATTCCGAGGTTTTTCGTGAGAAATATGAAAATTATAAAACAATATTTTCTGCTAATGTTAAATAGTTTAACTGCTTGGGTGTGTAAGTGTGGTATTTGTGCGGTTTTTATAATTGTTAGATGAATATAATGGATAATAATATTAAAAAAAAATATCCACGTCTTTTGTTAGTCCATATGTCAATGGTTAAAGAGAATGATCCCGTAAACCTTCTTCTTAGGATGCAGTTTGCGGATTGGCCAAAAGACAAAATAGCTCAGATTCATGCACAAGCAGAAATTAATGGCTTTGGAGAGTTTTGTGACAAATATTATCAGCTTAAATCGTGTGACAGATTATTTGGAGGTTTATTCGATTTATTGAGAGGTAAAGTATTTAAGATGGTTGATGCTAAAAAGATAAAAGAGTTTTATGGTGAAGAAAATAAAATATATGTGCCTAATTTTACAGATAGGTTTAAAAAGTATATCGGTGATTTATTGATAAAGTCAGGGGTTTGGGAGATTATATTTAACACTCGTCTCTCAGAATCCATGATGGCTTTTATAAAAGATTTTAAGCCAGATGTAATTTATACACAGGGATATTCATTAGGATTTGTTAGATTATCAATGTTGATATCAAAGGGATATAATATTCCAATATGTTTTCAAACTACTGATGATTGGCCCAATAGTCTATATAATTCAAGTCCTGTCGGGTGGTTGGTGAAGAAGCGAGCGAATGAGCTTATTAAGTTTTCAAAGCTACGATTAGCATTTGGAGAAAAAATGAGAGAAGAATATGAAAAAAGATACGGTGTTAAGTTTGGCTTGACTTATCATTTAGATAATCCTCAAAGATTTATTTGTAAGAGAACCGAAGACGTAAAAGATAAGATCAAAATAATTTATACTGGTGGACTTGGACATCGCCGATATGAGGCAATATTAGATTTGCTTAACGTTATTAGAAGAAATCAATTCTTGAAAGAAAATGCTGAAATATATGTTTATACACACAGCATTCCAAGGGAACTTCCAAAAGAGATTTTGAATTCTCAAAAGATAACTTACTTGCCATTGCCAGCCCATGAAAATCTTCCGTTGATTTTATCAGAGGCATCAATATTATTTCTTCCGGAGTCTTTTAATGAAGATCGTAAAGCAATAGAGTACTCTATTTCAACAAAAGCTCATTTATATATGATGAGTCAAAAGCCAATATTAGTTTATGGTCCGCCTTATAGCGGTACCGTAAATTATGCAATGCATAATGGTTGGGGATTCGTTGTGAATGAAAGAAGTGAAAAAAAATTGATTGAAGAGCTGTTAAATATATTTGATAAAAATAAAAAGAATCAAAAAATACAAGAAGCAAGAAAATGTATAAAGAAAAATCATGATTTAGTAGAGGGGCGCAAGAAGATATATGAGATGTTGTTAAGTATAAAAAACAACAACAATGGCGCTTGTAATTGAATAAAGTCTATATTTTATAAAAAAAATAAAATAAAAAATATATTGTCGTTACCAATTTAAAAATCCCTGACAGTTTTGGCTCTTCGCTGAATTTCGTGGAGAGTGTTTTCTTGGATTACGTCATTGTTCGATAGCCATGTTGAGTTTGCCGCAGTAAAACAGAATGCGGGTACGGTAACTCTCGAACCGACGAAA
>JAAXXA010000189.1 GCA_013334735.1 Bacteroidota bacterium | reverse complement strand
TTCATTTTTCATAATTGAGTAGTTTTATAAATTTAAAATAAATTTGGTGTAAAGATAAAAAATAATATGAATCAGATTTTCTTTTTAATAAAAGTAAATGGATTTTATACATTCTGTTATTATTCAGTTTTATAATCTGAAATTATTTTACTTTTGCTTACAATTCCAATAGCTTTAAATAGAAATAAAAATAATAAAAAATGGAAATATCAAAAATCACAATAAAAGGAGGAATAGGAAAAGATGGTCAAGCGGAAAAAGTAGAGAGGTTCGATCTAAATATGGGAGATATAATAAGTATTGTTGGTCCCACCGGTTGTGGAAAAACGACTTTGATTAACGATATAGAATTATTTGCCAACAAAAACACACCATCCGAAAGAACAATATTAATAAATGACGAGCCTATTCCTGAAGATTTTTCATTTGATCCTTCAAAACACCCGATAGCGATGATTTCGCAGCATACAAATTTTTTATCCGATTTACCTGTAGGAGAATTTTTAAAAATTCATGCAAAAATAAGAGGTTCTGAAAAAGCAGAATTTATGATTGAAGAAACACTTGATTTCGCCAATCAGTTAACAGGAGAAGCAATAATAAAAAAGACAGCGATGACAGGACTTTCGGGAGGACAAACAAGAGCTCTATTGATTGCTGATGCAGTAATAATAGGAAATTCTCCTATAATATTACTTGATGAAATTGAAAATGCCGGGATTCACAGGACAAAAGCTCTTAAACTATTAAAAAAATACGAAAAAATATTTGTTTTCGTAACACACGACCCACGAATAGCATTGCTCTCAGACTTCAGAATAATAATGAAAAACGGGGCAATGCAAAAAATGATCACAACCAATGCTGAAGAAAAAATGGCAGCTATCGGGTTGAAAAAAATTGATGATGTAATGCTTGAATTCCGAAAGCTTATCAGGGCAGGTGAGGAAATAACAGATAATATTTTCAGTGAACAAATGGAAGGTCTGGCAGGAAGTTATAAAATATATTTAAATAGAAAAAAACATAAATAGCAATATTAGCACGCCATACTTCGAGACGACTCGCGAAGTGCGAGTCTCCTCAGTATGACAATATAGATGAGACGAATCATGAAGTGCGAGCCTCCTCAGTATGACAATAAAGATGAGACGCCTCGCGACAGGCGAGTCTCCTCAGTATGACAAAAGTAGAAACAGCCTCAAAACAGTTTAAATAAAAACATAAAGCATGAAACTAATAATTTTTGCAGGACCGTCAACATGCGGAAAAACAACAGTAATAAGACAAGTAATACGCAGGATAATTAAAAAAAATCTAAAACCTGCATTTTTAAAAATAGATGTATTATATGCCGATGAGGACGAACAATTAAAAAAAGAATTTAATATCCCTACTAAAAAAATATATTCTGGGGAGCTGTGCCCCGATCATTGTAATGTGGTAGTACTGGATGAAGTAGTTGAATGGGCTGAGCAGGAAGGAGCCGATTACTTATTTGTAGAAACAGCAGGACTTTGTTTAAGGTGTTCGCCTTATGTTGAAAATTCACTTGGTATTGTAGTTCTTGAAGCAACGAGCGGAATGAATTTGCCAAGGAAAATAGGTCCTATGCTAACACTCGCGGATATAAGCGTAATAACAAAAATTGATCTGGTTTCACAGGCAGAAAGGGAAGTGTTCAGATACAGAATACTTGAAGCAGCTAAAGACATTACTGTTGTGGAGAGTAATGCACTTTACGGAATAGGAATAGACCCGATTGTAAGAGATATTTTAAAATCAAAAGATATTGAAAAGCCTATGTTTCTTAAAGGAAATCCACCTGTAGGAACATGTACAATTTGTGTTGGAAAAAAAGAAATAGGCGCAAAAAATCACTTTGGAGTGCTTCGTACAATGGAAAATGATCTGTTCTATGTTGGCGAATAATACAAAAAATATTTATCTTGATAATGCTGCTACAACACAATTAGACAGCAGTGTATTTGAAGCGATGTTACCATATTTGACTGATAATTTCGGTAATGCATCAAGTTTATATTTATAACGGTGCTGCATACAAGCATAGGTTTTGCAAGCTATTGTGAAAAATCAATTTGAAGTAAGAGAAGCTATAAGAGTGAGTATTGGCAGGTTTAATACATAATTACTTTACTAAAATAGTATTACAGGAAATACATAAATTAAAATCAATTTTTTAAAATTTTTAATATGACTGAAATTCAGAAAATAACTTTGGAGCTACTTCCCAATTTAGACTGTGGAGCCTGCGGTTACAAAACATGTAACGATTTTGCAAACATTGTAGATAAAGGCGAAGATGAATTAAAAAAATGTATTCATATTGCAGGAAAATTGGATGATAAATCTGATTTGAAAGCTTGTTTTATATGTACAAAAGAAGATTTGGGAATTGGTGAAAAGCTTAATTGGAAAGATAATTTACAACGCGAATTTGACTTTATTCTTGATTGTTTTCCAAACGAACCCGGTCCAAGAGAAACGATATTGCCATACAATCCCGCATTAGTGAAAGAACTTGGCGTAAAAAAAGGTGATGTAATGATTGGGCGTCCTATGGGTATGTCGTGTGGTTGCCCTGTTACTCATTGTGGCACAGTTGCAAGTGTTGATGCAAGAAATGGTGTTATTGACTGGTTTGTAACAGGTCCCTTGCGCCCTAGGTCGGAAGGCTTTATAGATATTGGATATTATGTTGCTCAGGGTTATGAAGGTATTATTAAAGAGTCAAATAAGGAAATAACTTTGGGTAAGAGATATTGGTTCATGCCTCGTAGATGTATGCTACAATGGCGCCACAGCGGTTTAGTTAATGCTGTTACAAAATTGAAAGATGGAAGTTATAAAGTTAGAATTGAAGGGTTGTTTATTGGTTAAAATCAATTTTAATAAATAAAAAATGTATAAATACTGGGGTTTTGGCTTACATATAGCATCCGAAATTGAATTTCCGGAACTGCTTCCTATGGAATTTGATTTACCTGATGTTGAATTTGTATTGGGAAAAATGCCTGAAATAAAAGAAGATATTTCTGTTTCTACTAAAAATTTTTCATATTATATTACCGATAATGAATTGCTTTTTAAAGTATATGACATAGCCGGTTATTATGCTGCAAATGGTAATAAAATTATTATTGAACCTTTTACTAATGTTCAGGATATGCGCAGTATAAGGCTATATGTGCTTGCAACTGCTATTGCTGCTATATTATTGCAAAGAGGTTTGCTGCCTCTGCATGCTTCCGCTATTATAAAAAATGATGAATTGGTTTTTATTACGGGCGATTCACAAGCAGGTAAATCAACAACACTTGCCGGTTTGCTAAAAAATGGAAATACTGTTTTTAGTGATGATGTGGTGGTTATTAAAAAAAATGAAAATTCAAAAATAACTGTTTCTGCATCGTATCCTATGATGAAATTGTGGGATGATACATTAGATAAATTAAATGATGCATTATTTCGCGACCGTTCATTCCGGGTTAAACACGATATAGATAAGTACGGTATATTTTTTCATGACAATTTCAACACAAACAGTTATTCTGTTAGCAAAGTCTTTATTCTTAGAAAACAGGAAATTCCTCAGATTGTTTCAAGAAAATTAAAAGGAACTGAAGCTTTTGATGCATTAACAAAACAGGTGTACCGCCCGATGCTTATACACAATAATTCGTTAAGAGCGCTATGTTTTACACTTCTTACGGATATTGTTCAAAATAGTAGTATTTACGAAGTATGCAGACCTTTGGAATGTAATCCTGATGAACTTTTAAAATATGTTGAAACATTTTTATAATTGATGTGGGATGTACAAATTATATGAAGTAATGAAAAAAAAAGTCACTTTTAAAGAATATATCCTGTTTGCCGAAGCTTGGTTTTTTCTTGCTATATCAAGGTTAATGCTTGTATTCCTGCCGTTTCGTAAAATTATACCATTATTGGGACGAACAGTAGTTATTAGCAACAATCCACCTGCTTCAACTGAACCTCCTGTTATACTTAGTAAAATAAGTCTTTCAATCAGGCGAGCAGGAAAGAGAAGTCCTTGGCGTACTATGTGTTTTGAACAGGCTTTGGCAGCCAAAATGATGTTGAAAAGAAGAAAATTAGTAAGCACAATATATTTCGGTGTATGTAAAAATGCTTCAATTGTAGGAATGAATATGTCTGCTCACGCATGGATAGAATCATACGGATTTATTTTAACCGGTGAGAGAAACAGGGCTGCTTTTACTATTGTAAGTTGTTTTGTAAGTTAATTGATAAATTTTATGAGTGCGATATTCGGTATTGTTAATAAAAAAGGGAACGTAGTTGAAGAAAGTTCGGTAAATGCGATAAGGCAAGCTATTGCTCATAGAGCAACTGATGGAAGCGGGCTGTGGCAAAAACAAAATATCGTTTTTGGTCATTGTAACTTATTTGTTTATCCGCAACAAAAGGACGAACAATTGCCTTTGGAGTCAGAAAATCTTGTGATTACTGCTGATGCGCGTATAGACAACAGAAGTGAATTGTCGGAACGACTGGGAGTAAATAAACATTTGTTGGCAAACACTTCCGATTCTCAACTTATTTTATTATCATATAAAAAGTGGGAAAAGCTATGTGTGAATTATCTCGAAGGGGAATTTGCTTTCGCTATATGGGACAAACAAAACCATGATTTATTTATTGCCACTGACCACATTGGTTTTCGACCTGTATTTTATTATGATTCTCCTGAAATTTTTATCTTTTGCAGTGAAATGAAAGGTGTTGTGGCAGCTAAAACTACACCTGATTATTTTAATGAAGAAAGCCTTATAGAATATCATTTTAAACAAGGAACACCTTGTCAGACTTATAATAAGGAAGTATTTACACTTTGCGGCGGTAGCACATTGACCTTGCAAAATAATATACTTTCTATTGCAAAATATTGGGAATTACAAGCACAGGGTAAATATCATTTTTCAAAAGATGAAGAATGGGAAGAATGTTTACGTGATTTACTTTACAAAGCAATTGAAAAAAGATTAAATCCTGATGTGCCTGTTGGAATCACACTTAGCGGCGGACTTGATTCAACAAGTATTGCATGTATTTTATCGGAACTTCTTCAAAAGAAAAATAAGCCATTGTATGCTTTTTCATCTGTATTGCCAATTGGTCACAAAGGTATTGAGGAAGACGAACGAAAATATATAGAAATTGTAGGTCGCCATTGTCCTAATATAATTCAATCTTATGTGGAAGCCCCTAATATAAGCCCTTTTACAGATTTAGAAAAAGCCTTTGAAATGGAAGAATCTTTTCCCAATATATTTTTTTATATGGACAAGGCATTGCTTGAAGCAGCGAAAGAGAAAAATATACGAATTTTATTTACCGGTTTTGGCGGAGATTATTGGGTTTCATGGAAAGGATATTCAGTAATTTATTTATTAATAAAACAAGGAAAGCTAAATGAAGCATGGAATTTAATACAACAATTTAGCAAAACAGAGCAGAGATCAGTTTTACGAGTATTAAAAAGTAAATACCTGTCTCAAACTAATTGGTACAAATTTCTTCGATCAATGTTGCTTAAAAATAAAAAAAATAAAGAAATTGATTGGCAGGTTTATACTACCTTGCAGGATAATTTTGTAAAAAAATATAAAAACCGCGTTTGTCCTGACATTCGTGGAGCCGAATATGCTCATTACATGCAGGATTATACAAATAGCGGCAGATTGGGAATGATAATATCAAGAATCTACAATAGAAATAATATGTTTGATATGGATTCTTCCGTGCCTTTATTAGATAAAACAATTTTTGAGTTTTTGTCGGAAGTACCTTTACGACTTTTTGTAAAAGGTGGCTGCCCAAGAAGCTTGATTAGAAATGCGATGGAAGGAATTATTCCTACTAAAATTAATGAACGAAAAGATAAATTGCCATACTCTCCCGGTTACCATAATCGTATTATACGGGAAAAGGAATTATTTAACAATCTTACAGATTCTCCTGAATATAATTTCGTGTTCGATAAGTATATTGACAGAAAAAGGGTAGTTGACCATTTTGATGATATAGTACCCGAAAAAGGATTTACTCCTTCAGGCAAAATAACAGGTATAAGG
>JAAXXA010000775.1 GCA_013334735.1 Bacteroidota bacterium | reverse complement strand
ACTTGGTCTTGGGATGAATCTTTTCTTTAAGCGACGATTCAAGACTGAAGATCTGATAACCTGTAACCTTTAGAGAAGGGAGTATAATAATTACTAGTACAATAATTCCTAATCCTCCTATCCAGTGTGTAAGGCTTCTCCAGAATAATATCGAGTATGGAAGTACTTCAACATCAGTCAGAATTGAAGATCCTGTAGTTGAAAATCCTGAAACATTAAAGGCTTTTCTAAGTAAAATAAATAACTTAACTCAGTATCAATATGGTGATTGGCAACCTGTTGATGGTGCAAATCGTTATTATGTTATGCAAGAAAAGAATATCTTTTGTATACAACAAAATAAATTGGGTACATTTTGTATGCAATTAAATGATAAGCCTTTAAATGTAAGAGGGATTAAGACTTTAAAACCACTTAAAGAATCTTTTATTTTAAATATCCCAAAAATTCCTTATTTTTATTATTTACAAACAATTGAATATTTTAAGCACATTTATGAACTTCATAAAACCGAAGCTTATGTTCGTTTGTTTTATAATCCAATAGATAAGAAATTCTTTTTCTATGTATGTAGACAAGTTTTGACAGGCGCTCATGTTGATTGGTCAGAACCAAAAGAAGACTATAGCGAATTAGATAAATTGCAATCTGATAACATAATGGTTTTACAAATTCATAGCCATCCCAGTTTTACCGGTAAATTCTCCGGTGGAGATGATAGTGATCAGAATATTTTTGATGGAATGTATATGGTTATTGGACATATTAAAGATGCCAAACCAGATTATGAAATGAGGTTTGTATTTCCTGATAAAAGAGTAAATATTGATTTATTTGATGTATTTGAAAAGCCAAGCGATGTGGCTTTAGATTTGTCTTTGTTCCCAGATTGGGAAAAGAAAGTAATAGTAAATTCATATAATTCAACATCATTACCATCCGGTAATTATGGTTTTGTTGGTAGGTCTTATGGTAGATACCAAGATGATTATAATGCATATATGGGTGGTGATTTTGATCCTGTAGATTTTACTCAACATAAACAACCTACACAAATCATAACTACTCCAAATGCTAGTTCAAAAGCCAATGCTGCTATATCTTTACCTTTTAGTGAAGTATGGAAGAATTGGGAAAAAAATAACAAAAAAAATAAGAAAAAATTTAAACAGTTTCACAAAATATGATAGCATTAAAACCAAATGAAAAAATAACTAATATTGTATTTATTGGTGCTGGTGGTAATAATGGTTACATTATTCCACATATTGCACGCATAGTTTCTTTATTAAGTCCTATTAAAAGACCTACTATATCAATTATTGATTTTGATATAGTTGAAGATAAGAACTTAGTAAGACAAAATTTTATATTTACTGATGTTGGTAAATATAAATCTGAAGTTTTAGCAATGAGGTACAGTGCTGTTTTTGGTATGTCTATTAATTATGCTGTACATAGATTTACACATCAAGATTTAAATACATATTTGCCTTATGTAAATCAAAATTATAAGACTTTATGTATTGAGGGTGTAGATAAATTTACAACAAAATTAGAGATAGCTAAAGCTATTAAACAACAAAATAGAAATACTTATAATAATATTATTCTTCTTTCTTCCGGTAATACGGAAGATATAGGACAAGCTGTAAGCGGTCCAGATAGTTATTTACCAGATTTATTTCCTACGGCTTTTAGTCCTGAAGTGCTTGAACAAGAAAGACTTCAAGAAATAAATACTGCTAATTGCATAGAAAATGTTATTTCTGTTCCACAGAATTTAGCCATTAATTTAACTGCTGCAATGATAGTTGTTAATATGGCTTATCAATGGATTTTTGATAGACAAAGTAACTGGAGAGCGGATGGAAGTCAAGCAAGGCGATATCTTCTGGATTTCG
>JAAXXA010000774.1 GCA_013334735.1 Bacteroidota bacterium | reverse complement strand
ATGCCACCACCGCTCCAAACTCCTCCTGATCCCTCACTAATTGCTGTCATTCCGAATGTAGTGTAACGAAATGAGGAATCTCTTTTTAATCATGTTACTATATTTTTATTATTCCCATGTATTGCCATCTCATTATTTTATGTTTCGGTGCGATGCACCTATGATTTGTATAATTGTTTATTTTTCTACAAATATTTTGCGGCTCTGCCGTTTAAAAAGTTTTTATTATCAATTGATAATTTTTAATCATTTTTAATGTAACGGAATTCCGTTACATTAAAAAGTGGTTTATTCATTTTTTCCCATAAACCCATAAATTCAACAGTATATCGGGTACTTAGCCAGTGAGAAATAACCAGACCGGTAGTTTCTGCATTTTTAAATCTTGCCATATCGGTCAAAGAAATGTAATCTTCATTATTATGCGAAACAATAATGATAGGATGCTTTTCAATATTTATAATTTTATTTTTCACCATATTTTATTTTTTAAAGGGGACTAATTTGCCCCCTTAAACCCATTGAATTCGATGGATTTAAAGTGATGTTATTTTTCTTTGCTTTTTACGCCCTTTTTATGTTTATTAAATTCGTTTTTTAAATTTATTATAATTTCGAATTAGAAGCAAAACTAAGTTCTGTATTACTCTATTTCAATACAAATAATGCTTTATCAATGATTACAGTATCATTACAGTTAAAATCATATTTAAGTTTAAATTTAGCATAATCTGTTATTGATTTTATAACACTTTCACTAAAACTTTTATCTGAACTTGAAATAACTTTTATGTTTGAAATAGAGCAATCACTATTTATGTTATAACTATAAGATACCTCTCCTTCTAATTTAGTTTCTGTAGCAATTTCAGGGTATTGGAACCAAAAATTAATAATTGGTTTCAATTTTATATTATTATCATAATCAAATTGTAAAATAACACGATCTTTTTCTGTATAGGTTTTCCAAATTCCAACTTTTTTGTCGTCTTTATATCTTCCAATAGTTTTAATTTTATTAGGATTATCATATTCAATCCATTCTCCAGATTTTTTGCCCATATTGTAATAACCTTTTATTTTGATGTATCCATCTATATTAAAAAACTTATTTTTTGCTATTTTATCATAGTTTTTTATTGGAAAATAAAAAATATACTCTCCATTCTTTAATTGATTATTACTTTTTAAAGTATAGTATTTTTCAAAAATTTGCTTAGAATCTGTATATTTTTTTATAACTAAAATAGAATCCTGACTAAATAAATATTCAGAACATAATAATATCCCAAAACATCTCATTGAAATTTTTTTCATATCATTAATGCTTTTTTATTAATCCCCCTTCCCTCCTATAACTCAAACCCCTTCAAATGTTCCGGCACTTTTTCGTATTGTACAATACTTTCGTTAGTTTCGTTATCCCTTATCACATGCGTGTTTCCGTTAATATCAATCATTACAATTTTTGGACGTAATGTTATAAACTGCATCCACTGCGTCATGTTGTATGCGCCCACAAAATGAACCACCACATTGTCACCTTTATTCAATAATGGCAAATTTATATTTTCGCGTATAACGTCAATATTCATACATAACGGACCATACAGAACAGTGTCTTCGGTGTAATGAGTGAATTCCTGCGCGGGAGTAACCTTGTGTTCATACCAGAACGAAGTGAACATTATGTTTACCCCAATGTCAATAATTGTAGCGCGTTTGCCGCTTGAAAGTCGTTTATTTGCTATTACTGTTCCAAGTAAATAACCCGCTTCATCAATAAGAGCGCGACCTGTTTCGAGTATTAATACAGGCAAATGGAGAGGATCCAATTCCGAATTTATAAACGAAGATGTAATTGCATCTGCAAACTGGTCAAAAGTAGGGCTTATATCAGAACCGG
>JAAXXA010000773.1 GCA_013334735.1 Bacteroidota bacterium | reverse complement strand
AACAGGACCTTATCGTGTTAAAAACCTTTCTATAGATTCGTTCTGTATTTACACAAACCTGCCTCCTGGTGGCGCTTACAGAGGATTTGGTTATTCTGAATTTCTTTTTGGACTGGAATCTCATATGAATCGTATAGCCAAACATCTTGGTATTGATGCAGTTGAGATCAGAAAACGCAATGCAATTAGAGAGGAAGATACACTTGCTTATGGTGCGCACATGAATCCAAACGGTCTCCTCCAATGTATTGATAAAGTAGCAAAAGAAATTGAGTGGGGTAAAAAAGAGATTTCAAAAAATCCAAATACTGTACTCGGTAAAGGATTTTCATTATTATGGAAAGCGCCTGCTATGCCTCCTAACGCTTCTTCTTCGGCATTTTTAAAATTTAATGAAGACGCAAGTATAAATATACTAATTTCAGGAATGGATATAGGGCAGGGCTTACTAACAGTAATGGCACAAGTTGCAGCCGAAGTACTATCGATTCCTCCCCATAAAATAAGAGTTGAATCGCCTGATACCGACAGAAATCCTTATGAATGGCAAACAGTAGGCTCTCATGTTACCTGGGGCTGCGGTAATGCTGTTAAAAAAGCCGCTATTGATGCCAGAGATCAGATTTTTGAGTTGGTAGAACGCGCTCTCGACATACCGGCAAATACACTTTTTTTGGAAGATGAAAAAGTAAAATGCAAAACAAAACCTGATTGGGAATTGCCATTAGAAAGTTTTGTAATAAACGGAATAATGAAAGAAGACGGCACATTTAAAGGTGGTCCTATAAACGGACGCGGTACTTTTATGCCCGAGTTTACTTCTACGAATGCCGATCCCGAAACTAGTCAGGGTGGACATCCTAATGTTCATTATACTGTTGGCGCCGCGGCTCTTTTGCTGGAAATTGACAAAGAAACAGGTAAAATGAAAGTACTCAAAGTGGTTGAAGCAATAGATGTTGGTAAAGCAATAAACCCCGATCTTGTAAAAGGACAAATTGTTGGAGGTATTGTGCAAGGCTTGTCAACAGTGCTTTACGAAGATATGCGCTTTGATGACCATGGTAAAATGCTAAATCCAAACTTTACCGATTATAAACTTCCAACTTCAATGGATATTCCCGAAGAGATTATCCCTATTATTGTAGAAGTTGCGCAGCCCGATGGACCTTACGGCGCCAGAGGAGTTGGCGAACACACGATGCTGCCTTGCGCTCCTATGATAGCTAATGCAGTGGATGATGCTCTCGAACTCAGAATAAAATCTATGCCTGTAACTGCGGAGAAAGTTGTTTTGGCTATGATTGAAAAGAAAGGCAAGGAATAACAACTTTTGTCATTCCTCCCAAACTTGCTTAACTTTGCACATAAATTTAATTTGTGAAAAATTGTCTTTAAAGCAATCCAAACTTTAGGCACTCTAAGTACTTTAGGCACTAATTTGATTTCTTAACATTTTGAAAAGATTGTATAAAATTTGAACGACAACTATAACATACTGATTAATAAGCTCGATGAATTTATCAGGAAGTATTACAAAAACCTTCTGATACGTGGGGGCATTTATTGCATAGGAGCAGTACTGTTATTTTACATTATTATAGCCTTGTTTGAATATTTTGGGCATTTTGGTATCGTAACACGTTCAGTGATGTTTTATGCTTTTATGCTCGTTAATTTAAGCCTTATTATTTATTATTTTATTATCCCTCTGCTTCAGCTCAACAAAATTGGTAAAATAATATCTCACGAGCAGGCAGCAGAAATAATTGGCAGACATTTTACAGATATAAGCGATAAACTTATAAATACTTTACAATTAAAAAAGCTTAGCGAAATAAATTCTTCAAATGTTGAATTGATTGAAGCCGGAATAAACCAAAAAATAGGACAACTTAAACCTATC
>JAAXXA010000188.1:1538-6177 GCA_013334735.1 Bacteroidota bacterium | reverse complement strand
GTGTATATGATTATTATCACTATTCTTATGGGGTTGTATTTGACAGCGAAACAAATAAACCACTCGTCAGTATATGTATTCTTAAAGAATATGGTTTTTGTTTTATTTACAAAAAAAGATTCTACTAATACACTGTCGAGTGGTTTATTTGTTTCGCTGTCATATACAACCCCATAAGAATAGTGATAATAATCATATACACATGAGTCAAGAAAGCTAAGAAAAATAATTCCACAGAACAATTTAAATCCGATAATTAGTCTCATTATTGTATATATACGTTTACAAAAAGTATGTGAAAAGTGTTTATTCTGTCCATATCCAGCTTATCGTAAAACAGTTACAATAAAAATATCTGGTTTTATTTTACTTGAATCTAATCTATAGTCAGAGCATTTATCTCCACCACTAAGACGTGCAATGATAATTGAGTCTTTACCAATATTTTTTCCCTTGAATACCCATGCATAATATGATGTAGAGCCATCGCAGTCTTTGCCAGCTGATTCAATGAGTTTTTTTTCTACCAATTCAATTGATTTTAATCTTTCCTTATTAATCCAGCAATTATGACAGCAAGAGTTTTCAGAAATGTATAATTCAAATGTTTCTCCGATATTTATGTTATAAGATGTATTATTCGTAAAATCTTTTTTGCAACTGTATAAACACAATGTTAAAAAAACTAATATGATTGACGAATGATTTAATTTAATTTTTTTCATTGCTGTGTTCAAAGAATATAACTATTTCACTTTATTTCCTCACAATAGCTCTCATCACAGCATTTACAATATCAGGAGTACTTAAACCGTATTTAACCATTAGATCTTCGGGGATACCACTTTCGCCAAATTTATCATCAACAGCAACCATTTCGAGGGGTGTGGGCATTTCCCTTGATAACAATTGTGCGATACTATCACCCAGGCCTCCGTTCATTTGATGCTCTTCGGCAGTTACAACACAGCGGGTTTTTGCGGCAGATTTTAATACTGCTTCCCTATCAAGAGGTTTGATTGTATGTATATTTATTATTTCGGCATCAATACCTTTTTCAGCCAGAATTGCGCCTGCTTCAATGGCAGTCCATACCAGATGCCCAGTTGCGAAGATGCTTACATCTTTCCCTTCGTTAAGCATTATTGCTTTGCCTATTTCGAATATCTGATCTTTTGGAGTAAAATCAGGCACTTTAGGTCTTCCAAAGCGGAGATATACAGGACCGTTATAATCTGCAATTGCAATGGTGGCGGCTTTTGTCTGGCTAAAATCGCAGGTGTTAATTACTACCATATTCGGTAGCATTTTCATCAAGCCTATATCTTCAAGGATCTGGTGCGTGGCGCCATCTTCGCCTAGTGTAAGCCCTGCATGTGAAGCGCAAATTTTCACATTCTTCTGAGAATAAGCTACTGATTGCCTTATCTGGTCGTAAACCCTGCCTGTGGAAAAGTTGGCAAATGTACCAGTAAAAGGAATTTTTCCGCCAATGGTAAGCCCTGCAGCTATTCCTATCATATTGGCTTCGGCAATACCAACCTGAATAAATCTTTCGGGAAATTCAGCAACAAAAGCGTCCATTTTCATAGAGCCTATCAGATCTGCACAAAGCGCAACAATATTTGGATTTTTTCTGCCTGCTTCAAGCAATCCTTCTCCAAAACCACTTCGTGTATCTTTTAAATCGGTGTAAGTATATGTCTTCATAAATGCCAATAAAAATTAATTAATTTTGAAAAAGCTTAACTGTTACAGAGGAATTAGACTGGATAGAAAAAGACTTTTCAACAGTATAAGCTGATTTATTTAAATATTTTGAACGGAAAACAACACGATATTTGCCGGGTTGCAATACCAGCGATTCCTGAGTTAGATTTTCTCTCAGGTTATATATCCATTTCAGTTTGTTGTCGTCTTCCTGATAAACGCTGCCATAGCCATTTGCCGACATTTGAATAACGGCAATTCCCGGCTGAGGTATTTCTACAGTAGTAGTAGTACTTTGAGCAACATCAATATCGTTTATTAATAAACGCGGTAAACATAATATTTCGAGATCGTATTTTCCTACAAGATATTTTTCTGTTTGTCCGAACGACTGTATGTTAATAGTATTCATGCTATCTTTAAGCCGGACAATAGTTGAAACTTCTTTAGTGTATTTAATAATATTCCCGTTCATCTTCAAATTAAGGTAACCTTGCGGGGTTTCAACAGGAATAATTGTGTGCTTACCGGGAGTTAACACAATACTGTCAACTTCAACGGGAGGAGTAGTATGAACAACTAAATTGTAAGTAGTTAAAGGATCTAGTGTAAGTGTATCGGGCAAACCTTTATTATTGAATGTATGAATGAAATTATATTTTACCAAGCCGGAGAAGTTGTCATAAAAAGTCATGTTAACGTTTGTTTCAGTCGGTTTTCCATCCATATCCAGAAGATTTACCTGCGCAGTAGTGGAATTAAGGGCTTGAGAAATTACAATATTCAACGCCTGGTGAAATTCCTGTTCGCTTGCAGCATCGAAATATGTTCCCACACATTTATAAACAGACGAGAAGTCTTTACCAATGCCGATGATAAAAGGTTTCAGGGCTATTCCTTTTTTTTGTAATGCCTTGGAAACAGCGCATGGATCGCCGCCACATTCTTCAATTCCATCGGTAATAAGTATGATAATATTCCGACAATTATCGCAAGTTGTAAAATCGTTTGCAGAAAGTTCGAGAGAACTGGCAATGGGAGTTGTTCCTTTAGGGATAAGGGTTTTAAGCTTGTATTTAATTTTGTCGGTATTGTTTATAGCAAAAGGAATTTCAAGTTTAGTATCATCGCAATCCTGAGGAGGGAATTGCTTTTGATGACCAAATACTCTTAATGCCAGTTCTAAATTCTCCACATTTTTTAAGCTGTCAAGCAGATTTGATAATAGTTTTCGAGCGATAGTAATTTTCATATCACTTTGCCAGCGGGCTAACATACTTTGAGATGCATCAAAAACAAACAAAATACGCGTAGTTGGTTTTGGTTTCTCTTTTCCTTTCTCCTGTTGCGAAAAAGAAAATACGGGAAACAGTATAAGTATTAATAATACTATTGCTATATATATTTGTTTTCGATTCAAGATATTAAATTTTACAGGTTAAAATAAATCTCAATAATTAGTGGCTGTCCGTAATATCGCCAAAAATAAAAAATATTGCAAATTGCAAAAATTAAATTGCAAATTGTAAATTTATAAGACTCAGAATTATCAACGCTTATAATGTTTTTTTTAAAATTTTGCATTTTAGATTTTACTGCGCCTAGGGCGTATTAAAATTTGCATTGAATATTTTAACACTATGAATTTGCTGGCATAGTCTAGTTATAGTCTCCTATCGTTTCGGGAAGTTGCGCCAAGGCTTTTGCAAGTTGTTCGTTATTAGGCGCGTTACCATGCCATTTGTGCGTTCCCATCATAAAATCAACACCAAACCCCATTTCTGTTTTCATTATAATTACTACAGGTTTACCTTTCCCTGTATGGGTTTTAGCAATATTTAGCACATTTATAACTTCTTCAATATCGTTTCCGTTCATTTCAAGCACATCCCAGTCGAAAGCGATAAATTTAGCTTTCAAATTTCCTAAAGATAAAATTTTATCAGTAGGCCCATCTATCTGTTTACCGTTATGATCAACGGTTGCAATAATGTTATCAATTTTTTTTGCAGAAGCGAACATAGCGGCTTCCCAATTCTGACCTTCCTGCAATTCGCCATCTCCGTGAAGGGAATAAACTATTTTATTATCCTTGTTAAGTTTTTTCGATATTGCAGCGCCGATGGCAACTGAAAGACCCTGCCCCAGTGAACCGGAAGCAACTCTTACGCCCGGAAGATGTTCTGCTGTAGCAGGATGCCCTTGTAAGCGAGAACTAATATGGCGAAAAGTTGCCAGTTCGCTTAATGGGAAATAGCCTGTACGAGCCAGAACGCTGTACCATAATGCAGAAAGATGTCCGTTCGATAAAAAGAAAAGGTCTTGATTAATTCCGTCAATACTGAAATCTTTAGGATTATGATCCAAAATTTTATAATACAAGGCTACCATAAAATCAGTACACCCAAGCGCTCCGCCCGGATGCCCTGAGTTTGCGCCATTAATCATTCGTAAAATATCGCGTCTTGTCTGAGAAGCAATTGATTTTAATTCTTCTATTTGTTGCATATTCATTAATTTCTTTTCAAAAGTAAAATTTTTATTTAATGTTTTGTACTCTTTGTTAAAAAAAATGGAAAATATAATTAATAAATTGAAATTCAAAATCTATATTTAAAGGTGAATTTGTATATTTTTGCGCTATTATGGTACATATAAAACATATTTTTACAACTTTATCATTTATTTTTTGTCATTTCGACGATAGGAGAAATCTAATTGGTCTTATATAAAAGATTTCTCGCTAACACTCGAAATGACAAGCTCATCAGAAGTTTTAGAGAAATTTGAGTAAGTTTGTGAACTTAGCGTAGCGACTCATGAGCACTTTTAAAACAAAAAAAGTAAGCGAATAATAATACAAGTTAAAAACATATTATCAAAAATAACATTGATTTGAAAAAAATATACAAATACCTTATTTCTTTTA